>JAGBRG010000112.1 GCA_017632495.1 Spirochaetales bacterium | reverse complement strand
TGGACGATAAGCTCCCGATCTATATGAACTACAAGACGCACGCGGATTCCGCTTCCCTGTACAACACGCCGAACTGCTGGTCCATCTACTGCTGCGGCAAGGTCTTCAAGTATCTGAAGTCCCTCGGCGGTCTCAAGAAGATGGAAGAGATCAACAAGGACAAGGCAAAAGTCTTCTACGACTTTTTGGACCAGAGCAAGATGTTCAAGGGAACAGTTGTTGCCAAGGACCGCTCTCTGATGAACATTCCGTTTGTCACAGAAAGTGCAGAGCTTGATGCAGAAGTCGTCGCAGCCACAAAGGCCGCAGGCTATGACAACCTCAAGGGTCACAAGAGCGTAGGTGGTCTCAGAGCCTCGATTTACAACGCAATGCCCAAGGAAGGTGTCGTGGCCCTGGTAGACTTTTTGAAGAAGTTCGAAGCCGAGCACAAATAAGTTTTGTAAACTTGTTATTTAATTTTGGTTGTTTTCTCGGTTATTCGACCTTATAATTGTTCTGTTAGAAGTAAGGGAAACCTTACCACACGAAAAAAGGAGAAACATATGAAGAAAGTATTTATCGTAATGCTTTTGGTTCTTGCTTTCGTCGTTCCTATGTTCGCACAGGGCGGCCAGGAAGCTAAGAAAGCAGAAATCGACAAAACAGCTCCGGTTACAATCGTATTCTGGACACACGAGGATGCAGCTCGTCAGAAACTCGAGGACCAGTGGATGAAGGAGTTCATGGACGCTCATCCGAACGTAACCATCGAGGTTGCAAGATACAACGCCGAGGGTCTTCGCCAGAACATGCAGACAGCTTATGCTGCAGGTAACGGCCCGACAGTCTGGAACCTTCCGATTGAGAACTCACGCGAGTACATTGAGAACGGTCTTGTAGCTCCTGTTGATTATTCTATCGTCGGATTCAAGAACGCTGATGACATGCGCGCTCAGTATGCTGACGGCATGATCGACGCTGTTTACAAAGATGGCAACTTCTACGGAGTTCCTCTTGAGCTGACCAACTGGTGTATCTTCCTTGATAAGGAAGTCTTCCGCCTTGCCGGACTCGATCCTGAGAAAGACTACCCGAAGACATGGGAAGACATGGTTGCTGTTTCTAAGAAGATCGTCAAGAGAGACGGTGACATCATCACCAGAAGAGGTTTCGACTTCAGATATTCTTACTCACTCACATACTTCGTTCCGATGGTCGAGCAGCTCGGCGGATCTCTCTCAGAGAAGGACGGATGTGTCAATGAGGAAGCATGGGTCAAGGCTCTTACCTTCATGAAGAACTGGGGACCGAGCGGAGAGAACCTTGGTAACTCAACTCTCACAGCTCCGAGAAAGCTCTTCAACAAGCACAACCTGGACATTGCTATGGCCAACACAGGTCTGTACCAGGAGTCAAGAATTGCAACTGAGAACCCGACATTCTACAACAGCGGAGAGTGGATGGTTGTTCCTTATCCAGTATTCAAGGATGCCGTCAAGGACGTTGCAGGATGCTACTATGGTCACTACTACCATGTCAACTCAGAGGCAACAGCACTTCAGCAGTACTGGGGCTGGGAGCTCATCAAGTACTTCCTGCTTACTCCGGGCCATGCTGAGCTTTACCTCACAAACGTTGGTCTGATTCAGCCTCTCAAGACTCTCATGAACGGTGATGTTTACAAGAGCATGCCGTACTCAGAGGTCTTCAGCTATGACTTTGCAAGAGCTCACATCGTTTACTGCGGTAAGGGTTCTGCAGCTATCCAGTCAGCAATCGACACTGCAATCAACAATGTCATGCTCCAGGGTGTTGATCCCAAGCAGGCATACAAGGATCTGCAGAAGACAGTTCTTGAGATTCTCAACGACTGAGTCTGATTCTGATTCTCTTATATCGATGGGCCACTTCGGTGACCCATCGATTGTTATTTACGACTAATTAAGGGTTTTAACATGAAATCTAAAGTAAAGACCTACAGCATATAGAGAAAACAGGCACGGTACGGATTTGCATTCACCCTTCCTTGTCTTCTCTTCTTTGCTTTTTTCAGTTTCTATCCGATTATCAATGCTTTTATCACCAGCCTGACAAACCGCAGGGCTATCGGTAGAACCTGGGAATTCATCGGATTTGAGAACTACGCATATCTCTTCACAAAAGAGAACGGCGGCTTCTCTCTTATGAACTCCCTTAGAGCAACGGGAATGTTCACATTGGGATGCTTCATTCCGATGGTTGTCGTATCCCTTCTTCTGGCGGTTCTGATCATGCAACTTAGAAAGCCCGGTCACAAGAAGTTCTTCGAGCTTTCATACTATATTCCGGCTGTTCTATCATCAGTTGTCGCTGCGACAATCTGGAGAATCATGTTCCAGCCGACAGGTCTTATCAACCAGATGTCGAACTTCATCATGTTCACAACAGGTAAGGACTACAAATGGCTGACAGACAACAGCATGCTGATGGCTTCAACCATCATCGTCTACTTCTGGAAATACATCGGTTATTTCGCCATTCTGTTCATCACAGGT
>JAGBRG010000111.1 GCA_017632495.1 Spirochaetales bacterium | reverse complement strand
TCCGAATCTCAAGGTCATTGACGAAGTGACAGACATCAGCTTTGAGGGAAAGAGTCTCTACAAACCACAGTTCGGGCTCTGCAGCCTCGCCCAGGACGAGACTGCCATGGCCACAATGCTGGAAAGAACTGCACAGTATGGGTGCGGAGGCCTTTCGCCCTATCCTTTGGAGAACGCCCTTCAGGATGCATATACGATGATTCTGATGCAGAAGGCGGTTGAAAGCGGAGAAAAGGTTTATTCAGAAATTCAGTCCTGGAACTGATCAGCCCACGCGGCCATCGTTGAAATGCTGATAAAGCTCCTCGGTAGCCAGGGCAAACTTGGTGACTGAGAATTTGCAATCCTCAGGGTAGATGTAGAAGGTGTCCTTCATTGTGTTAAGATCCACACAGTCTCCGTATTTTCCAAGGTAATCGTACTCAATGTGGCATGAATAAAGATCGGATGCAGGCCATTTGACTTCGTAGTCCTCTCCTTTGTGATTTCCCTTAAGTGTGAAACCGTTCATGTCGTGGACAAGATGAGCCTTGCCGATGGGAATGTATCTGTCTTTAGGTAGGATGTCCACATGTGTATCACATTCAAAGTGATAGGTGCCGTCCTTGACCTCTTTTCGGACATTTGAGCGCTCCCACTCATACCAGTCGGGGATACGGGAGAACTCGGTTTCTCCCTCTGTTGCTCTGAGTTTTCCTGTCTCTTCCAAAGTCCATGTCTTACCGCAGCTGTTGCACTTAAGTGTGCTTCCGCTTGAAGTCATTTCATATTCGGTCTTGCAGTGCGGGCACTGATAAAGAATCTTGTGAAGACCTTCTGCCCTGCCTTTGTACTTTATGAGGATGTTGTTTTCTTCCTGCCAGCGGTAGTCATCGTACTCGAATTCCTGACGGATTCTTCTGATGACCTCATCGGGATCGGTCTTCTCAAGCTCATCTGCTGTGAAAAGGCACTTCATGGTAGCCTGCGTCCCTTTAACCTTGCGGTCATGGAGGTTCCAGAACGGAGAGTTGATGTGATGACCGTGGCAGATAAGTGTGACAACGGGGACCTTAAGGAACTTGGCAAGCTTTCCCAATGACTGGGGACGAACAGCTGTGGTTCCGCAAAGCGAATAGCGGGCCTCTGGATAAATTGCAGCAATGTCGCCGCGCGAGGTTACCTCTTTAAGCTGTTTGACCAAGGTTACATCACGTGTGAACTTTCTCTTGCAGATGCATCCGATGAACCGCAGAAGCCACTCGCGCTTGAGATAACCGTCAATTGCCACGACATAATTAACCCTTTGGGGAAATGTCGCTTTTGTCGCGACTTTGAAATCCATGAATGCGTTGTGGTTGCAAAGAAGAAGATAAGGCGGTTTGATTCCATCCATGTTTATCTTCTCAAGTTTATTCTTGTGTGTAATCAGAGCCGGTGCGCACAAAAGCCAGATAAGCGGCCTTAGATGCATCCTCTGGATCTTCTTGGTCATGTCAAAGTGCGGATATTGATCAAACATCTTTTGAATCATACACGTGATTGTTGAAGATGAAAAGTCTATTGTATAGAATGTCACGCGGGATGGAAAACAAATGAAATCACGAATAAGGGAAAATCTGGACTTCACACGGGGAAATATCTATAAGAGCCTTGTGCTGTTTGCAATCCCCATCATGCTCGGAGAGCTTCTTCAGAACCTTTATCAGAGTACAGACTCAGTGATTTTGGGAAACTTCGTCGGAGAACATGCCTTGGCTGCGGTCAGTGTCTGCACTACTCTGACGAATCTTCTGGTGGGTTTCTGCAACGGAATATCGGTCGGAAGCACAGTTGTGGTATCAAAGGCCTTCGGAAGCGGAGACAGAAAGCGTCTTACAGACTGTGTGAACTACACCTACTCTTTCTCCATCCTGATAGGAATAGGTCTTTCCATCATTGGCCTGCTTCTTTCTCCCCTTCTTGTGAGAATTTCGAATGTAAATGAAGAGATTTCTCCCTTTGCCCTGACTTATCTGAGAATCTACATATGCGGTCTTCTGTTTTCTATCGTCTACAACAACAGTGCAGGAATCCTGAGGGGAATGGGAGATATGAGAACTCCGTTCGGAATTCTCATAATCTCATGCAGTCTGAACATAATCATGGATATTGTGTTCTGCACTGTGCTGAACATGGGAATTGCAGGTGTTGCCCTTGCCACTGTCATCGCCCAGCTTATTTCGGTCCTAATCAGTTATTACGTTCTTCACAAGAAGCTTGGCTTTAAGTGCATCGCAATAAGGCAGACACTTGAATCCGGCATGCCGATAATCCGCGAGGCCATGGATGTAGGCGTGGCTGCAGGAATCCAGGCATCAATAATCTCGTTTTCAAACCTGTTCGTCTGGAGATACATCAACCGCTTCAGCACCGCAGCTGTGGCGGGAATCGGAATCGGCCAGAGAATCGACAAATTCGTCTCTCTTCCTACCAACGCATACGGAACTGCAGTCACCACATTCGCAGGACAGAACCTGGGCGCAGGAAACAGGGCGAGAATCCGCGAGGGAATCAAAGACAGCCTGATTCTATCTTTAGCCACGACAGTTGTCTTGGGAATGATCATGTATCCTTCTGCATCCTTTATCGCAAGGCTCTTTAACAGAAACCAGGAAGTCATAGACACTGCGGTTCTTATGAACCACATAATGATGCCGTTGTACTTTCTGATTGCCGTGCGTCACATAATGATAGGTGTTCTCAGGGCCCACAAGAGAAACAGGCTGTCCACGTTCCTGACACTTGCCGGAATGGTCGGAGTCAGACAGATTTACCTTGCTGTTGTCATGAGCATAAAATCGGACATCGTCTATGTCATCTGGGGATATCCTGTGGGATGGTTCTTTGCGTTTTTATTTGTCGCAATCTACTATTTCGGATGCAGAAAGAAGATGTTCAGAGAGAAGACTGCCGATCTGCAATAAGAGAGGCAAGATCCTCTGTAGTCACCGCTTTCTTAAAGTCAATCTTAAAGCCTGCATCTGTAAGACGCTTTGCAAAGGCCATTGAAGAAGTCTCAAGTTCCTCATGACGGCAAATCACATCCTTGGCTTTTCCCATGTCCGCAAGTTTAGAATCTTTCAGATAAAGCAAAGTCCTGCAATTGCGGGCAATGTCATCGATATTGTGGCTGACGATTATCACAGTCTTTCCTTTTTCATTGAGGCCATGAAGAATCTCAAGCAGCCTGTCGTGCCACTTCGGGTCCAATCCTGCGCACGGCTCGTCAAGGATGATGGTGTCCGCATCCATGGAAAGAATTCCGGCCAGGGCGACACGTCGTTTCTCACCGCCCGAGAGGCGAAGCGGATTTCGGTCAAAGAAGTCCTTTCCAAGGCCCATGGAGACAAGACATTCTTCGCTTATCATACGGGCCTCCTTCTCAGAAAGTCCGCGGTTCATAGGTCCGAACATGACATCTTTTATGACAGTGCTTTCAAAAAGCTGGCTTTCGGGAAACTGCATGGCAAATGAAACACTTTTGGACCTTTCAATCTGACCTGATGAAGGCTTTAACAGACCGCTCATCAGTTTGCAAAGTGTAGTCTTTCCGCTGCCCATATTTCCTGCAATCCCCACAAAAGAGCCGTCAGGTATTGAAAACGAGACATCGAAGAGGACTTTTTTAGGCTCCCGGCCGTAAGATGGATAGCAAAAAGAAACATCTTTAAAAGTAATCATAGCCGGCCTGCCTTCATAAGAATCACGATGCAAAGATAGGTGAAGATGCAGATATAAGCTGCCGCATCCTCATAGGAATAGGAAAGCGGATGGAGCCTTGTTGGCTCACTGCATCCGTAAAGTCTGCAGTCCATAGCAACGGCAAGATCCTCAGAGCGCCGCATCGCCGAGACAAAGACCGGGACAATGATGGAAAGTGATGCCTTAGCCCTTCTGAAAACAGAGCCTTTTGAGTAGTCGGCTCCGCGGGAGATCTGAGCATCCCATATCCTCTTTGCCTCATCTGCTAAAAGAGGCACGAAAGTCAGGGCAATGGATACTATGGTTGCAAAGTCATGAAGTGGGACTTTGAATCTTTTCATCCAGCTTAAGGCTGTCTCTACCCCGTTGGCAACGGCTCTGGGTCTTGTGCTCAGACAAAGGAGATTGGAAACAAGAATAACCTCAAGGACTCTGAGACAGATCAAAGCAGCCCTAAAGATTCCATCGTGAACAAAAAAGATGTTCAGTGCAGCCACAGCTGCAAGCAAAATGAAAAACGGCCTCATCCCACGGAGTATGTGCCGAAGAGGAACTTCTGACAGATACATAAGGGCTATGACGCAGACCAGTGTGAACGAACATGAGACTATGCTTGAACACAGAAAGATTCCAAAAACAGCTATTATCAGACCTAGTAGCTTAGTCCTTGGATCAAGGCGCCTTAAAACGGAGTCGTTATCATAAAAGCGGCCAAGTGTCACATCCCTAAGCACCGCTTTTCCCTCCGTGTGTCAGATATTCAATGAGAGTGTCTTCTGAAACCACATTATCGGGTATGTTCAGATTCCTCTTTCTGAGCTCAGAGACAAGGTCAGAGACAAAGGGAGATGGAAAATCCTGTGCTGAGAATGCTGTAATTCTGCCGTTTTCCAATTTAAAGATGACATCGGCCTCAAGG
>JAGBRG010000110.1 GCA_017632495.1 Spirochaetales bacterium | reverse complement strand
TTTCATAATGCATCTGGCTGTTCCAGTACTGAGCATCGTTGTCTTTGTCCTGTATGAGAAAACGACTTCCATTGCACTGAAACATAATCTTTTCAGCTATATTCCCTTGGTTCTATACGGAATCTATTACGCCATAGCCACATTCAGCCACATGAAAAACGGCGTGATTGAGAAAGGCTACGACTGGTATCAGTTCTTCCAGCTCGGAACCCAAAGTGTACTTTTGGTGTACCCCTTCTTTGCCATCTTCACCTTTCTTCTGAGTTATGCTCTCTGGAAACTCAACAGAGCCGGAGCTTAACCGTTCTGTCCAAGCATTATTGACAGTATGGTCTTATCTGTCTTTTCCATGCCCTCGGAGCTGATTTTGGTCAGATGAAGGATGCTCTCAAGGCTGTCGGACCCGACAATGCCGCTTTCCTTTCCGGGAGAATGGCCTTTGAGGGCAAGCTTAACACTCATTGAAGCCGCTTCAAGACAGGAGTAGATCTTCAAGGCGCAGGTGTTCTTTGCCCCGTCGCAGATTATGCCCGTGAGGTTTGCAACCATGTTCCTGATAGCCATATCCATCTGCCTGACGTCTCCGCCGAGAAGATAGACATATCCGCAGGCCGTTCCTATCGCCGCGGTGAAGGCGCCGCAAAGGGCCGAAAGCCTGTCCTTTCTTGCTGTCAGCACAAGACCTACAAGTTCGCTGGTACACACAGCCCGGGCTATGGTCTCTTCAGAGCACTTGAGGTATCTGCCGACCCAGTAAATGGGCAATGTCACAGTCAGCCCCTGGTTTCCGCTTCCGCTGTTGATGATTACCGGCATTGAGCAGCCGCTCATTCTGGCATCGCTTCCGGCTGCCGCATAGCAGGCACCGATTCTGAAGGCCTCGTCAAGGGTCCTGATATTATTCTCATCCAGGCCCTCCATCAGGGCCTTTCCCACCTGAAGGCCGTACTCGCCCTCAAGCGAGTGCCTAGCGATTGCAAGGTTCACATCGATGTCTTTCAGTATGAAGGCCAGATCTGAAAACGGGATTGTATTGGAATAACCTACAATGTCCGAAAGGGTCATCTGCATCAGAGCCTGCGATTCCTCGCACCTGCTTTTGGACTCGGTAAGACCTGCAGGAAGATCCACAAGAACCTTGTTATCAAGCTCGATATGAGAGAACCTGTTGTGCTCTCCGGAAATAACGACCTTACAAGAATGGCTTTCCCCTGTTATCTCCACACGGATGTAAAGCTGGGGGACATTCTCCTCGATTGAAAGAGTCAGGGAAAGAGACGCGGCCTTCTCAACCTCCTCCTGAGTCAGGTCGGAAAGGATGTTCAGATCCTTTGAGGAATCTCCCTTGGCAATTCCCAGGGCAACGGCGGTAAGGATTCCGCGGCGCTCGCAATCGGGTATTCCCACACCCATTGCGTTTTTCACAATGTCTCTGGAAGCAAAGACTGCTATGCTTTTTATCCGGTCGTCTCCAATAAGCTCACGTGCCTTTGCACCAGCCAGAGCGGACGCGGCGGGCTCGGTACAGCCCATGGCGGGAATCATCTCACTTTTCAGAAGTCTGACAACATCTTTTATTTCCATGACTTACATTGTAACACAGGACTTGATTTACGTCAGACATAATAACGGTCTGATTACTTCTTCCACTTGCCCGAAAGATAGAAAACAAGACCGATGAAGAACGGCACAAAACCCGCAATGGCGTCTCCATACCAGCATCCCAGGCTGCCCATGCCAAGACCGAAGCACAAAAGCGCCGCAAGTCCGATGCGCATCATAATTCCGTCAATAAGTGCGACAGCCAGATTGAGCTTAGTGTTTCCGGAGCCGTTGATCAGAGCAAAGCTGATGCTTCGCGTGGCCGCGCCATAGAAGTTCAGAATCATCGGAATCACCAGAATTCCTGCCAATGACAGAACGGCCGTATCAGATGTAAACATGCCGAAAACCACATCCGGAGAAGCAACCAGAACCAACGTCATAGCAGAGAACAGGCCAAGACCGATTACGGCAATAGTAGCCAGAATCCTTGGGATCCTATCATATTTTCTGGCACCGAGGTTCTGTCCGACCATCGAAGATCCTGCGGCAGTGAAGGACATTGAAATCACACCGCCTACAACATTAATCTTGTTGAATATGCCGGCCAAGGCTGAATAAAGAACTCCTTCAAGGTTGATCCAAGACATCAGTAGTACCTTTGAGAAGTTCACGGCAGCTGCCTGAATCGCCATAGGAATGCCGAGCATCACAAGAGGCTTGAGGGTTCTTGAATGGATTGCAAAGCTTCTGAGCTTGAAATCAAATCCGAAGCTTTGTCGCCTGATATACAGATAAATCAAAGATGAGATAAAGCTCACACCCTGGCCGATTACCGTTGCAAGCGCGGCTCCGAAGACCTCCATATGGAAGACTACGACAAACAGATAGTCCAAAATGATGTTCAGTATTGCAGCCACACCGACGAACACGAACGGACGCTTGCTGTCGCCCATACCCCTGAGTACGGCTGAGACTATGTTGTAGCCGTAGATGAAGACAAGACCTACTATGCATGTGACCATGTAGTCCATGGCATAGGAGAAAGACTCGGGCGGAGTGTTCAGGGCATGCATTATCGGATAGCGGAGAATAAAGCAGACAACAGATATCAGAACTGATGCAGCAAGGAGGAACGAAAACAGGGTTCCGATTGTCTCTCTGACCTCATCCATCCTGCCCTCACCCACGTGCCGTGCGATGATTACCTGCCCTGCCGAGGCAAAGCCCATGGACACGAAGGTTAAAAGATGAAGAAGATCTCCTCCGATGGAGACGGCGGACATTCCATAGCCTCCGATGAACTGGCCGACTATTATCATGTCCACCATGTTGTAGACTGCCTGAAGAGCATTGGAGACAAACAGAGGCATGGCAAAGACAAGAAGCTGCCTTGCGACGCTTCCTGTCGTGAGATTCCTTACCATTGTCTTCTGCTCAGCCATACTCAGACTTCTTTTATTCCTTCAAGTCCCATTTCTTCAGCAACATCATTCACCATTTTGAGGTTTTCTGGAAGAACTTCGACAGAGCCGGATTCAACCGATGCCTTGTATTTTCTATCCTCCATCTCACCTGGCATGAAGATGCCCTTGGAGTTCTTGGCAAGCTTGGAGCCTTTCAGCTCGGCAATTCTGGCGTCAATATCTGTGTAATACTTATCCGGATCATTGAAGGAAGCGATATCAAAGGCGACCATCATCAGACTTGGGCCTTCCGAAACATCCTTGGCTCTGTCACCCGTTCCTCCACCGAAAAGAACTCCGGCAAGGATATCTACCATGACGGCCATTCCCCAGCCCTTGTAGCCGGCCATCGGCGGGACAGTGTAATAGTCTTTCATGCTGGTTGTGGGCATACCTTCACGGTCAAGACCCCATCCTTCGGGAATGGTCTCGATACCCTGTCTTCTCATGTTTGTGAGCTTTCCGTTCGCCACTACCGTCATTGCCATGTCCAATACAGGTGAGACTTCATTGTGTGCAGGAGCGGCAACAGCCACGGGGTTGTTTCCGATAACCTTCTCACAACCTCCGAACGGTGCCATTGTGGAATCTCCGGTCCCCATGGCATAACCTATCATTCCGGCCTTCTGGGCCATCTGGGCATAATATGCGAGAGCTCCGAAATGGTTTGCACCCTTGACGCAAACACAGCCTATTCCATGCTGCTTTGCCTTTTTCATGGCATCTTCCATAGCCCTGTAACCGAGAATCTGACCGCTTGAGCGGTTTCCGTCCCATACTGCGACAGTTCCGTTGTCACGGATTACATTCACAGCCATGTTAGGACGCATCTTGCCCTCACGGATGAGTCTGACATATCTTGCAGTGCACAGGATACCGTGGGAATTGACTCCTCTCTGGTCTGCTTCCACAAGCATGTCGGCGATAATTGCGGCTTCTTCCTTGCAGACTCCGACGTTCATGAAGATCGCAGTGATCTTATTCTTTGCATCATTGATGTTGATTCTGGTCATGTATGTGTCACCTCTCAATATTGATTACTTTTCCCTTGCTGTGCTGGATTGCATTCACAATCGACACCGCGGCAAGACCTGTGTGGCAGTCAGCTACAAACGGAGTTCCGTCCCTGAGGGACTTGTAGAACTCATCTATGAGAAGACCATGGCTGACACCCCACTCCGACTTCTCTCCTGTCAGAACTTTTGCCGCATGGAAGATTGTGTTTCCATCCTCCTCAATAATGGTCAGTCCGCTCTGACGGACGGTCATGACGGCATGCTCAAGCCTCAGCTCAAGGTCACAGACCTTGGATCCCAGATAGCAGTTTGAGCAGAAGGCAACGATGTTGGCTCCGCACTCAAGTCTGATCAGAGCCATTGCCGTGTCCTCTACCTCATAGTCATTCGTATCCCTGAGCTTGGCATCAAATCCAGACAGCGATTTTACTCCGCCGCAGTACGAAGACAGATAGTCCACCAGATCCAAGGTGTGGATGCTTTGGTTGATTATGCATCCTCCGCCCTCGCCCGAGTATTTTCCCCTCCACGGAGACTCCGAATAGTATTTGCCGCCCCTGTCCCAGGTCACAAGGCACATACCGCTGAGAATCTTGCCATACTTTCCGCTTTCTAAAATCTCCTTGGCCTCAACAGTGGCCTTGTTCAGACGGTTCTGAAAGCAGACACCCAGAAGTTTTCCGGTTTGCTCGCTCTTTTGAATCATCTGTTTGGCCTCATTCGGAGTTATAGCAAGCGGCTTCTCACAGAAGACGTTGAAACCATGATCAAGAAGATCCATAACAATCTGTGGATGGGTGTTGTGCGGAGTAATGACATGCACAGCATCGATTCCTGTACCGTAAAGGTCACGGTAATCCGTCAGGGGCTTTCCCCCGTATGTCTCGGAAAAGGCCTGTGCCCTCTCTGGGATAATATCAACACAGTACTCCAAAGTGGTGTACCTGTTGTCCTTAAGCGCCTTGCCGTGATTTCTGGATACCGCTCCGCATCCTATGACAGCCGACTTGAACATTTATTCCTCCTTGCCGAGGGACTGCCTGAACTGTCCCGGGGTAATTCCCTCAGAGGCCTTGAAAACCCTCATGAAGGTCCTCAGGCTTCCGAATCCACAGCGCATGGAGACCTCGCTGACAGAGACCTCCTCAGAACCGCTGAGCGAGAGCAGCTCCTTGGCTTTTGCTATTCTGTAATCTGTAAGATAATCCGATATGTTTTCTGTTCCGTTCTTCTTGAAGCATCTTGAAAGGTAGGCTATTGAAACACCGAGCCTGTCTGCCACAAGAGAGACGTTGAGCTGAGGATCATTGTAGTTGCGCTCTATCTCCGACACTGCGGATGAATAGACCGCATAACCCTCGCCTCCTGAGCTTGCCATGAAGACCGACTTCCTGTAGTCCATCATGTTGGAGGCCTGAACAAAAGCGTTATGTATTTCATAGACATGAGAAACCGTCTTTGAGACCGCATAGTAGGTAATCTCTTCCATCGGTTCCAGAATCTTTCCGATATCATTAAGAATCTCTGGCTGTGCATTCAGTATCATGGACACCGAATAATCCGATGAGAAACGGATGCACAGAATTCCCATCGAAGACAGGGTCTCCTCCACCGGAGACTCCTTTCCTGACGAAATCTCAGCAAGAAGGATGCTGTAAGAGCTTGCAGAAGTCCGTATTCCGATCTGTTCCATCACTGAGTCGGAAAAATTCTGGTTCTCGTTGAAGACAATCCTGGAAATGACATGAGACCTGTTCTCTTTTTTGAGCATAGATACGGATGTAACAAAAGGCTGATATGGGCTTTCTACGGACTCCAGGGTTTTAATGTCAGCTCCGGACTGCTCAACTGCGACGAAGAAATTGTTCCAGTGTCTGCGAACCAGACGGTATATGGCAATCGTAGAAAGAATCACTGCCAGAATCAGCAGAAGAAGAACCGTCCTTATCACATTCTTCAGGTCTTTGAAATAAACACTTTCATCAATCAGAACAAGATACCTGATTCCTCTCATGGAGGAGTTGGAGGAAAGGACCATTGAGCCATTTATGTTCTTGGAGCCCTCCTCCTTTATCATGTCCATGTTCTTGATTACATAGTCCAGATTCTTTTCCCTTCTGAGTGCGAACATGACCCGGTCCAGATCCTCATCATAGATTATTAGGTTGAACTCCCGGCCAAGACCTTCAGGAATCAGCTCAGACACATTGATTAAGACCGCCATGCAGTAGTCACTGATATTGTCGCTCTTTATGAAGCTGAGCGGCCTCAGAACAAGTACCCAAGACGAGTTATCTATAGACTGAGACAGCTCTTTGATGTCCGTATATCCCTGATAACTTCCAAAAAACTCAGCATTCTGCTCCTTTGAGACCATCGCATCAAAGACACCGCCACTATATAGGTCATCCAGTCTGCCATAGTACAGTGACGAAAAGAAGCAATTCTGTGACGGAGAATATAGATAACATTCACTCAGGTAGTTTCGACTTCCCAGCATGTGTCTGAGTTCCGTTGTCGTGGAATACAGGGTATATCTGTCCAAATCTGAAAGCGGATTCATCGAACCCAATGATCTGAAAGATGAAGACAGAAGAACTTCCTCACAAAGAGAATCAACCTGCTTGAACGCTATGTTCAACTCGTTCTCCACAGACATGAGAATGGTACTGTTTGCCTTATGAACAGATGATCTGACAACTGAAACACTTGTTATTGCAAAGACCACAAAAAGGACAAACGGAATCATCATTATCAAGAAATAGGACAATCCCCATCGTCTTTTCAGCTTTCCTTTGATGCCGGTCTTTGCCATAGCGTAATTCTACCATCCTTGAACTATAAGTTAAATACAATCAGCCTCAGTCAGAAGACAGGACCAAGAACGGACTGAAGGAACCTGTCTGCCCTCTCAGGCCAGTCTGAAACCTCGGCTTTGAAGGGCTTATCCGGATTCATCACTTCCTTTGTTCCAAGAGACAGTCCGTGGAACTTCGAATCATAGATATGAAGCTCGTTTCTGACGTTGCATTTCTGAAGGGCATCCCTGAACATTATGCTGTTCTGACATGGAACAGCCGGGTCCTTGTCACTTGCCCATAGGAATGCAGGCGGGGTCTGGTCCGTGACATGCTTCTCAAGTGACACCTTCTCAAGAAGCTCGGTTCTGTCTCCTATGAGATTGTCAATCGAGCCTCTGTGCGCAAGCGGTCCTGATGTTATGACACTGTAGCAGAGAACCATCGCATCCGGTCTTGCCATTATGCCGTACTCCGGCCAGAAAACTCCGAGGCTTGCGGCAAGATGTCCTCCTGCAGAGAAACCAAGCACTACAATCTTATGAGGATCTGTATTCAGCTCATCCGCATTGCACCTGATCCATGCCACAGCCCTTGCAAGCTCCGCCTGAGGCTCAGGGAAGATGCCTTCTTTTCTATGGCCATCTTCAAGTGGATTGCATGTGTAGTACAGAACCGCGGCATTGTAACCGAGCGAGTTGAATCTTATTGCAACAGCCTCGGCCTCACGCTCCGAACAGAAATGGTAGCCTCCGCCCGGGCAGATGAGGATGAAGGCCCTCCTTCTTTCAAGGTCAAGGTCCTTGTAGTTTGAAAGGACATATGTCCTCATCAAGGCTTTTCCAATCCCAATCTCCCTATAGATCATTTTTACTCCTCAAAGATGAACTTGCCGCCGCACTTCTGTCTGAGAAGTGCCTCATATCTGTCTCCGTCAACGGGAATATCAACCCAGCCACCGCCTGTCCATGATGAGAGCAGGATGCCGTTGATTATCTCAAGACTGTTGATTCCTTCCGAACCCGGGGCAAGAAGAGGTGTTCCCTTCTGGATTGCCTCGCAGAAGTTCTTGATGATACCGCAATGTGAGGTATATGTTCCCTTTACAGGAATCTCGCATTTCCAGATTTCAGGATGACCTATCTCACCCTTGAAGTGCTTCTGAAAGTCATCAGTATCTTCTCTGCATCGCCAGAATGACAGGCTGTCGTTCTCCACTACAAGTTTTCCGCGTGTTCCTGAAATCTCGAGCCTATTTGTTCCGGGCTCGTCGGCTATGGTCGTGACGTATGTTCCGATATGGCCGTCAGGGTACTCCATCAGAGCATATACATCATCCTCAACCTCGATGTTCCTGTATTTGCCGTAATAGACTGTGGCTTTGACGCGGCTCGGCATTCCGCAGATCCACTGCCAAAGGTCGAGGTTATGCGGATTCTGATTCATTAAAAGTCCGCCGCCTTCGCCCTTCCATGTGGCACGCCAGTCTGAGTTGTCATAATATGACTGCGGTCTGAACCAAGAGGAAATCAGCCAGTGGCAATGCAGAATCCTTCCAACCTCGCCGCTCTGAACCAGATCTCTCGCCTTCTGATAAAGAGGGTTGGTCCTCTGGTTGAACATCACACCGAAAACCTTGCCGGACTTTGCAGCGACCTCGTTCATTTTCTTTACCGCATTGGTGTAGACACCGGCAGGTTTCTCACAGAGGTAGTTAAGCCCATGCTCAAGGGCATAGATTCCGTAGACCGGATGCCAGTAGTGCGGGCATGTGGGGATTACTGCATCCACAAGACCGCTGTCCATAAGAGCTTCGGCTGAGTTGAAATAAGAAACGCTGTCTCCTGCAAGGGCTCTGGCCTTTTCAAGCTTCTTAGGATCAATATCCGCAATAGCCGTAAGCCTTGCATTGGGGACCTTGTCTGCAAGAAGAGCACTGGAGTGCTGGTTGCCCATATGACCGAAACCGATGATTCCTATTCTTACCTTGTCCATAACTATCTCCTTGTTTCAGCAGAGGCCTCTCATGACCTCAAGAGCCTTGATTGAGTCAGCTTTCCAGTCATCGCTCTTTCCCTCTATCGACATTGTACCGTCATAACCCGTTTCTTTGAGAAGGGAGAAGAACTGACGCACCTCGTCAGTAGCCTCAACCGGATAGGCCCTTGTACCCTTCATTGCGATATGAGTATGCATGAAAGGAGCGCATGTGAGAATCCTCCCCATGTCCTCGCCTTCCTGCCACATGTGGTATGAATCGGCAATAAGACCCACGTTCGGCATATTCACATCGGCCTCAAGAGCGGCGCCCTCGGCAAGACTGTTGATCAGATTGGTCTCAGCCCTGTTCAGAGGCTCAATGGCCACCTTGATGCTGTATGAAGCTGCAATCTTTCCGATAAGTTTCGTAACTTCCACAAGCTGGGTATATGCACTCTGCCACCTCATTCCCTCTGGAACAAAGCGGCTTTTTCCACTTCCGAACACCACCAGGTCACATCCCAGGGCGTTCATACGTGAAAAGGCAACTTCAAGATAATCCCTCATGGCATTCTCGTCATACTGTTTTCCTATGACAACCATGGTCTTCGGGAACAGGAGAGCGCAGCGCTCCATCTTTATACGGGCCTTGCGAATGATTGCCAGGACCTGGTCAAACTCCTCGTTGCTCCAAAGCGCAATCTGATTGAGCTTTCCGTCGATATAATCATAGCCGGCATCCTGTACCTCAAGAACGTTCCTGATGTCAGCACAAAGTCCGAATCTCATACTCTTTTAACTCCTTCTCTGCTGATGATCCATTTTCCGGACGGGGCGTCAATCACCACATCACGGCCATCAAGTACGGCAGAGGCCTTCACATCAGAAGGCTTGATAATTGTGACTGCCATAAACGGAGCCTTTCCGTTGTATGACATTGTGACCTGCCCAATAGGCTGACGCGTAGGATAGCAGTAGCTGATCCATCCTCCCTTGGGATCTTCAGAGCCGCAGAGCAGTCTTGAACCGAAATCAACGTCAGACTCGAAATCAAGGCAGAATTTCATTCCGTTTTTGGAGGTGTAATCCATATGGTGACCTTCAAGACTGACCTTCTCAGTATTGAAATTGTACATCAGTCTGAAGTCATGATTTTCCTTTTCAAGACCATCGACATAGTCAACAAGCACACAGACCGAGCCTGGAACCAGAATCAGCTTTCTTCTGTGGAACACAGGATCCGGCAGATATGCATAGCCGTTGTGCTCCAGGTCGATCATCTTCAGTCCCTGGATCTCTCCGAACCGGTGGCACAGGCAGCGTACTCCGCGGACGCGGTCCACACCGGGGATTGCACCCATCTCGTGGTCATCGACGTACAGCGTGTTGTGGGCAAGGGCAGAAACAAAATAGGCCCTCCAGTCCTTCCAGACAGACGATCGGTAGATGTAGCGTCCGCAGTCGACAAGAACATCCTCACCCCTGAGTGTGACCTCGGCATGCATGCTGTCGTTGTGGGAATGGGTGGATTTTTCTCCGCGCTCAAGCTGCGATGAGTGGGTGCAGAGATAGTCATCATCCTTGTCCCAACCGCTTCGCATGACATACACACCCTCCTCGGAGAATTTGTAGTCAAGCTCTGACGGTGCACTTCCCTGCTTGCGAAGTGTTCCGAAATACCTGAAATCCTCGTCACCGAACAGATCGTACATCCAGTTCATGTAGGCTCTGAGCTCGTTCAGGTCCTTTGGGAAGAACGAAAGGTTCATTCCTTCATATATCGAGGTGTCCGCACGCCTTGTGGTCAGATCATCCCTGTCGGCATCACCGATCATAGGTGTGGAGAGATCAGGCTTGAAGAGCGAGCAGATGTATTTCGCGCTTCTTCTTATGACCTCCCAGGCGTAGTCAGGCACATATATTCCGTTTTTGTCACACAGGACTATCGCCTGTGCGAAGGCAATTGATGCAACCATGTGATAAATCGGGGTCTTCTCCATATGAACCCCGTTGTCTGAGAAGCAGTAACGGACCTCGTGCATCACCCGTCCGTATGCTGTGTCGAACCAAAGCCCTGCCTCGCTGAATTCCGGAAACATGATGGCTATCTGTAAAAGAGCGCTTGTTTCCATACTGAGCCAGTTGGAAGACCTGTCATGGTTCGAATAATGCCCCATCAAAAACAGGGCGTGGTCCCTGATTCCAAGAAGGAAGGCAGAGATGTCATCCTCTGTCCAGACAGACGATGAGCGGAAAATTTCAAAAACCGGAAGCCATGTAGTATAGATTCTGATTCCGGTCTCGATTGTTCTCCAGGCGGTTCCGGGGAACGGCTGCTTGGGCACAAAGGTCGTATCTTTTATGAATTCATCTGCAGGCCATGCATCCCTGAAGGAATGGAGCTCTGCCAGAAACTCCTTTGTGTATTTTTCGTCCTTTGTGATGGCGTATGCTCTGGCAAGGGGCTGCCAGTAGATGGTACGGAACAGAGACCAGCTCCACTCGTTGTCGCGGCTGGTTTCCGTGGTCGGGTTGAACATCCAGTCGATCGGACCGTTGAACTTATGGCCGAATATGTCATGGTCCATTACCTTCTGTGCATCTTCAAGAATCCCATTGTCCTTGATGTCTGCCGCATCGGACGCCTCGAAGAGATAGACAGGTTTCCGTCTCTCAGAGAAATGCTTCAGAAGTTCCTTTCCGGAAAGTTTGCTGAACTCGGGCTTCAAAGTGCCTCTCAGCATATCAATCTGTTTCATATGAATGTTCTCCGCAAAATGTGGGATGGCCGCAAGGGCCACCCCACATGATAATCAGGATAATAAACCTTTGCTATTATCTTGCGATAAAAGCGTCGTAGGCTTCCTGTCTCCAGGCGACAGCCTGCTCAAGCTTCAGACCCTTGAGTCCGTTCTGGTACTCGGCGAATGTCTGCTCGTTGAGAGGTACAGCGCCGGTGATGAACTTGTTCTCCCACTCCTTTGCGTATGTCTTGACGTCATTGACGATTCTGGCATACTCATCGGCATGTGCGGAGGAGACTGTGATCAGAGACATATCATGCTCGCCGTAAGTTGTCTGTGCCCAGAGCTCGAGAGCCTGCTGGAGCTCAGGAACAGCATAGTAGAACTTCTGTGCCTCAGGCTCCTGTACGAACGGTCCGTTGATTGTGAATCTCATGTACTTCCATGCCTTCTCTGATGAGAGGGTTCCGTTGTCTGCCAGAACCTCCGGGAGGTAGACAGGCTCGCCGTTCTCCATCTTATAGGAGACACCCTCGATACCGTAGTTGGCAAGCATGTGACCTTCCTTGCTGAACTGATAGTCAAGAAGTCTCATTGCTGCGGGGATGTTCTTGCAGCTTGTTGTGATGGCTGCTGAATCACCGGCGTTGGAGTAGATGGTATCCATCTTAGCGAACATTGAGAGTCTGCCCTTGACAGGTGACAGCGGCTTTGCTGAGCTCATTGTGACTGTCGGGTCATTCTTCTGCATCTGAGGCAGCCATGTTCCGATTCCGCTTCCGCCAGGAGCATATCCGATGGCTGTTGTGCTGTTGAGGATCAGGTTACCCATTCCCTTCTTGTCCAGTGTCAGATAGTCGCTGTAAAGAAGTCCCTCTTTGTAGAGCTTGTTCAGGAAGACAAGATAGTCATAGCGGTTGTGCTCGAGAAGTCCGCTCTTGACGACACCGTTGTCAACATAGATTCCCTCGTTCTCTCCCCATGAATCGAATCCAGGAGCGAAGACTCTGTTGATATGGTCGCCTCTGATTGCAATCGGCCACTCGACAAGTCCGGAAGCCTTGATCTTGACAAGAGCGTCATAGAGCTCATCCGGAGTCTCGGGAATGGAAGTTACACCGGCCTTGGCAAGAAGGTCTGTTCTGTAGACCCAACCTTCTGTGTAAAGCAGGGTGTTGTTGGTATAGCTGTCACCTCTGAGGAACGGGAAACAATAGTAGTTTCCTTCATCAGTCTTGACCATGTTGGCAATATCAGGATGCTCGTCAAGGAACTTCTTGAGGTTCGGAGCATACTGCATGTAGTCGTTCAGAGCAATGATGACACCGTCATCGATAGCCTTCTGAGGGCCGCCTGCGTAGTTGATCCACTTGTACTCGATGATGTCCGGCATGGATCTGCGGGATGCTGTAAGGACTGCGAAAGCCTCAGCAACGTTGTTGTTGGCGGCAACATGCTGGAAAGAGACCTTGGTGTTGGTCCTTGCCATCAGCTCCTGCCAGTACGGAAGCTCATCAAAGCTGTTTGCTGTAATGGCTGCGTTCAGTGATGCCCAGTAGGTGAGCTCATCCGGTCCTTCTGACTTTGTCTCAGCTGCTGACTGTGCGAACACAGAACCTGCGACAAAAAGGACAGCAAGCAAAACGAGTAATGCTTTCTTCATTTTCTTCTTCTCCTTTTGTGGTTTGACCCACTTTTTTGATTTCTCCTAAATATCTGCGATGCGCCACTGCGCATATGCATTCACTAGTTCTTTGCCAAGGCCGTCTATCGTGTAGTAGACGATGCCCTTGTCATCCTTTTTACTCTCGGCACGGGAAGACAGATCCCTGACTCCCATCTGCTGTGCCATAAGTACGGCATGGGTATGCTCGAAAGCCGTCTTGAGTGTGCAGACCGGAACGCGGCCATCCTGTACGCAGCGGATGCTCTCCCAGAGCTTCTCAAGACGTTCGCCCTTGTCAATTCCGGTGTAGTCTCTGACGGTTCCGTCATTGAGCCTTCCCACAAAGCCGGATTCTCCCTGCTCTACTGTGCCGTTTTCAAACTCATAGACACTGAGAGGACCGACCTTGGCCTCGTCCACCGCATGGGAGGCATGGTACTGCAGGACAACACCGTCTTCTGTTACAAACTCAAGACTTGCGGTGTCACAATTTGTAATATTAGGCCTGATTTTTGCAAGTATTCCCTTGCATGAGACTGTCGTTGCACTTTCATCCATCTTCTTTCCGAGCAGGAATACCATGTTCTGGAACTGATGGGCACAGGCATTGGTGAACGGTGAGTCATAGACAAGCTCACCTCCGCAGCGCATGGCACCTGCCCAGGAAGAGCGTCCGTAGTAGACATCATTGCGTCTCATGAGCCTGATGGTCTTCATCCTGACAGGTTTTCCATACATACCGTCAAGGATGTCCTTCTTCAATGCAAGAACATCTTTTGAGAAGCAGAGCTGATAACCTACGGCCACGAACAAACCGGTGCTTCGGCTCTTATCGATCATCTTCTGAAACTGATCAAGGTCAAAGCAGACAGGCTTTTCCGTAAGAACGCAGCTGCCGTGCTCAAGAGCCGACATAACATATGGAAAATGAGTGTGGATCGGGGATGAGATTATGGCAAGGTCGGCTCTGTCATGAGCATAAAAGCTGTCCATCGAGTCGTAGACCGGGATACTCTTTGCCATGACATCGGCATAAAGAGGACTTTTCTGAGCAAACGGATCGGCGATTCCCACAAGAGTCGAACCAAGGACATCCCGTTCAAGATATTCCTTGACGTAGTTTTCACCGTAGCCGCCCATTCCGCAGAGCAGAACTCTTGTCTCCATCACATCACCTCATCAGTCCCATGCGCTTTTGAGGATGCCGGCGGCATCAACCTCAAGCGCCTTGGTCGGACAGACCTGGAAGCAGTAACCACATCCGATGCAGTTCTCTGTCTTTGCCGCCTTCTTTTCCTTGACCTCTATTCCCTTGTACCAGCAGACATCCTCACAGCGTCCGCATCCGATACATTTGTCAGGATTCGGCTGACGAAGCCTGTAAGCCTCACCGAGCTTATCCTGTCTTCTTTTTGAAAAATCTCCGCTCATATTGAAGAGCTCAAGAGCCACACCCTTAAGGTCCCTGACACTTGCATAGCCGTTCTTGTCCATCCAGTCGGAGCACTGTCTGATAAGTCTCTCGCAGACCTTGATTCCTCCGGAGCAGGCAATAGCTCCGAGCTGAACCATCTCGGCACCGGCCATGATGTATCTGAGCGCCTGATCATATGAGAAAACACCTCCGCCTGCATACATCGGAATTGTGATTCCTCTTGTGCGGGCGTCTGCAATCTCAAAGCACACCAGCGGGTTTGCCTGTGTTCCGCCGTAACCCGAGCCCGGTCTGGGCTGTGTTGACTTATAGTCAAGATCAAAGTAGAAGGCTCTCCATCTGGCTGTAGGACCGACAGCATCCGCACCGGCAGCCACGGCCTCTCTTATTGACGTGAGACAGTCGCAGTCCTCTATGGCAAGTTTCACCATAACAGGAGTTCCGGGGATGGTTTCTTTGATCATCTTTGTACAGCTTGAAACCAGCTGGTAGTAGTTGAACTGCCTGTCTGAGGCTGTTGCGACACCGGGTGTGTTGAAATGAAGCTCAACAGCATCAGCACCGGCGGCTACGACCTCGCGGGCCTCCCTCTTCCATCTGTCCTTCCAATCGGGATATTTCTCAATATCATGATAATGGCCTACAGATGCCCAGAGCTTTGTCTCAGGATACATATCACGTCTTGCGCGCCTGACTTCCTCACAGTACTGATCAAGAGATGCCATTGTATCGGGAAGCTGTTTTCCGACCGCATGGGAGTGGAATGCCGGCTGTCCTTTCAGTACGGCATCGAATGACGGATAGAAGAATCCGCCGCCGCCCATTCCGTGTCCGAAATTACGCATTGTTATAGCACCTGGCTTGCAGGCGGAGCTCTTTATCACATTGTCGGCTCCCCTTGTAGCGGGACTGGAGGCAATCACAAACGGATTGATCATGTCAAAACAATCAACATGCATGTCAGCCATATCAGCTCTCCTTTCTCAAAACTCTTCAATAAGCTCTTTAAGAGCCTTAACATCCATAAGAAACTGCTCTTCGGTGTCTTCTTTGACAAACTCCAGAAGCGCAGGATAAACAGTTTTCGGATCAAGTATCGAAAAATACCTTCTCCAGTGCTCAAGACCTTCACTGAAAGGCCTTCTTCCCGTCTCATCCCAGTAATAGATATGCAGGTACGAAAGGTACGGGGCAATCATCTCAAGACCCTCTGCCCTCTCTTCGAAGGACAGAGCCTGAGTCGGCTGCCAAAGAGTCCGGACCCACGGATTATCAAGCTGTCTCAGAAGATCTAGAGCTGACTCATTTGTGTCTGTCAGGGTGTTCTTGTGCCACTCCATATTCAGGATGATTCCGTAGGAGGATGCAATTTCAGCAGCCTGACCAAGCTCAGAAGCCAACTTATCACGTTCCTCGGGAGAGACATCCGAAGAGGCCTTAGTCCCTGCCCAAATTCTCATCTGTCTGCAACCCATTGAGGCAGCATTATCAAGGCTGGTTCTGATGTCCATCCCTTCTCCGAGCCTGTAATATGAGCCGTACCCGACAATATCTATGCCCCTGTCAGCAGTCTTTGCCGCAGTTTCACGGGCCATGGCAGGATCTCCGGCCTTTATATGGTGGTTTTCGGTCCATTCAATGGCATGCAGCGACGCCCTGTCCATTACTGACAAGACTCCGTCGATGTCCATATTCTTGAATGTGGCGCTTACCATACCCGGAACAAACATTTCATCACCCCTTGACTGCGCCGACCATAACGCCCTTGACGAAGTATCTCTGAAGGAACGGATAAGCCGCCAGAATAGGAAGCGTGGCAACGACGATTGTTGCGTACTTTACCGCCTCGCTTGACAGTGCCAGTGACTCAGCCGCCATGCTGTTCGTCTCATCCTGAAACAGAATCTGGCGCAGAATCAGCTGAAGCGGATACTTGGCCTTGTCTCTCAGATAGAGGAATGCACCGAACCATGAGTTCCAGTGTGCAACCGCATAGTAAAGAACAATTACCGCAACGGTTGCCTTGCAAAGCGGTGTCATGATCAAAAACAGAACCTGATGGTGCTTGGCACCGTCAATCATAGCAGACTCAGGAAGGCTGTCCGGAACCTGAGCCATGGCGGTCCTCATAACTATCATGTTGAATGTGCTTACTGCACCCGGAAGAATCAGCGACCATCTGGTGTTGATGAGTCCGAGGGACTCGACAACCAAATATGACGGAATGATTCCACCCTGGAAGTACATTGTGAAGACAATCATCAGCGTCAGGACCTTGACCAGCATTGCGTCCTTGCGTGAGAGGACATATGCTCCGATCAGTGAAAGAAGCACGTTCAATGCAGTTCCGACCACAACGACAAAGAGTGTGTTGAGGTATCCTGTAAGGATGCTCGGATTCCTGAATACCAAGCTGAAATTGTACAGAGTCGGCTTGACCGGATACAGAAACAGTCCGTTGTGCTTCATGACTTCATACGGATCGGAGAAAGCACCGAACAGTATATTCAGAATCGGCAGAAGGACAGCGAGCGAAAGCAGTGTGCAGATTATCACATTCACTACGTGGAAGATCTGCTCTCCTACGGTATATCTTACTTTTTTTGACTTGATGATTAAATTTTTCTCTTCTGACATACCGGACCTCCTCACCACAGGCTTGAACCGCTGAGCTTCTTGCTGAACTTGTTGGTGCCCCAGACAAGAAGGAAGCTGACAATCGAGTTGAACATGCCGACGGCAGCGGAGTAGCTCCAGTTCATGTTCACAAGACCCTGGCTGTACACATAGGTATTGATTACATCTGCGACCTCATATGTAAGCGGGTTGTACATAAGAAGGATCTTCTCGTGACCGACATTGAACATCTTTCCCATCTGAAGGATGAACATGATGATGATTGTCGGAAGAAGACACGGAAGAGTGACGGAGAAAAGCTGTCTCATCTTTCCTGCACCGTCGATCTTGGCCGCCTCGTAAAGCTCGGCATCAATTCCGACAATGGCAGACAGGTAGATGATTGAGTTCCATCCGATGTTCTGCCAGATTCCGGATATGATATAAAGAGGAAGGAAGTACTTCTGTTCCTGAAGCATTGTCGTCGGAGTAAAGCCGAAGTGCGTCAGAAACTGTGTGATGGCACCGTTTCTGGATGTGAGGTCGGCAAGCATCGACATGATGACGACAAGCGAGATGAAGTGAGGCAGATATGTGATTGTCTGCACAGCCTTCTTGAAGTGCTTTGTCCTGAGCTCATTGATAAGCAGAGCAAGGATGATCGGCATCGGGAAGCTGAAGATCAGGTTCGTGACACTGATTCTGATTGTGTTTCTGAGAACTCTCCAGAAGTAGTAGCTTTCAAAGAAGTCCTTGAAATTCTTCAGTCCAACCCATTTACTTCCGAACACGCCTTTGATGGGCTTGTAGTTCTGAAACGCAATGAAAAGACCTGCCATGGGTCCGTACTGAAATATAATATAGTAAGCAAGAACAGGCAGGAAAAGAAGATAAAGACCCTTGTTCTTCTTCCAGTCCTTCCTGAGACGACTGGAGAGAGGTTCTCTTATATAGACTTCTCCAGTGCTTTGATTTGACTTAAGTGCCTTCATAAGTCAGTCTCCTCTTAGTATCAACTTCATTATCAGAACGAAAAAATCGAGTTGTAAATTGACAGATTAAAAACTGACATGTCAAAATTTGCCTGTTGACGTGAAGACCTCTCAGGATTAGGCTTAGACCATGTTCAGAAATCCAATAATCACAGGCTTCAACCCAGATCCGTCCATCTGTTACGCGGATGGAACCTACTACATCGTAACATCCACATTCGAGTATTTCCCGGGCGTTACCATATGGGAAAGCAAGGACCTGATGAACTGGACATACTGTGACAGCGTTCTCAAGACTGCCCGTCACCTTGATTTAGACAAATCTCCGGACAGCCTGGGACTCTATGCTGCGACGCTCAGATACCACGGCGGACGTTTTTACATGGTAACAACAAACAAATACCTGAAATTCAACTTCGTCGTATCTGCTGAGAACATACACGGTCCGTGGACAGAGCCGGCCGTCATCTGGAAAACAGGCATAGATCCCTCCTTGTTCTTTACTGAAGACGGACGCTGTTTCTACACATCAAACGGAGAAATCGACCCCTACACCAAGTCACGCGGAATATTCGGAGCTTTCATCGACCCTGATACAGGAAAGCTTCTTGAGCCGCTTTTGCCGATTTCCGGAGGCTGCGGAGGAACCTCAACCGAAGCCCCGCACATCTACTTCAGAAACGGCTGGTACTATCTGATTCTTGCAGAAGGCGGAACAGGAATGGGCCACCATGTCTGTGCGTTGCGAAGCCGTGACATCCACGGACCATATGAAAGCTGTCCGTCCAATCCCGTGCTGTCCCATGCAAACAGAAAAGGCCATGACATTCAGTGCACAGGCCATGCCGACCTCATAGACCTTGGTGCAGACAACTGGATTGCCGTTTTTCTGGCAACAAGGAGAAATACAACAGTACCGCTTACAACACTCGGGCGGGAGACCTTCATGGCCCCTGTCACATGGACAGATGACGACTGGCCGGTCATAGGCCAGTCCGGCCATGTGGAGCTGAGCATGGATGATGTGGTTTCTGCAGTACAGAAACGCAGAGACAGTCTCTTTGTGGACTTCACAAGGTCTCTTTCCGACTACCCCGTCCTGAAAATCAGAGTCCCGAAAGACGATTGCTATATCCGGAATAATGAAGAGTCTGTTCTAACACTTGTCGGACAGCAGAAGCTTGAGACGCCGATTGGGCACCCTACCATGCTTCTTCTCAGACAGCCGGAGTTCAACAGCGTTTTCACGGCAAAGCTTGATGCCGATAGTCTCGAAGGAACTGCCGGAGTCTGTGCCTGGCTTCAGACAAACTACCATGCGCGTTTGGAGATCAGACGGGAAAACGATGCTGTATTTGCCTCGATGTACAGACATGTTCATGATTTCGGAGCAACAACAACAGAAAAGAAGATCCCAAAGTGTCACGGAGAAATTGATCTCAGTATCGTTACCACAAATGAATGGTATGAGTTCTATGCAGCCGGAATTCTAGTAGACAGGATTTCATATGCATCCCTCACAACAGGCTGTACATGCGGAAACTGCTTCACTGGGACAATGCTTGGAATCTTCGCGCAGGAAGGAAAAGCAACTTTCATAAAGGGAATGAGCTTAAAGATAAAGGAAGCTATCTGATATTTCCGTCCTTCCGGAATTCTCTCCAGACGTTTTCAAAGAAATCATCATCCTTGGGAATAGGTCTTACCGGCCTCCATACGAAAGAGCACTTTCCGTCTCTGTAGGACATCTCCTGAATGAATGCATCCTTTGATCCGTCATCAAGGCTGTATGTGAACACATCAGGAAGCTCCTTGTAGGGACGTTTTCCGTTGATGTCATGATAGAGGGCACTTCCTCTGCTCTTTCCTCCGGATGAAAGGTAATCCAGCATACTCTCTATGTAGCATTTCTGTGAGATGAGCATGTCTCTAAGCCTGTAGACAAGCTTCAGATCACGGTTTTCACTGTACCTAACTCTGTCCTTAAAGGCCCCGATCATGTCATTCACCTCATCAAGAAAACCTTTCATTGCCTCAGGATCTCTGACGGCAGCGCAGTTTCTGCTCATACCTGATTCAAATTGACTTATGAGAGACTCAACATTCATCTTGTCCGAACGTGTGACAGAGCCCAGTGTAGTCATCTCCTTCAATGCACATGAGCAGAGCTCCTCAAAGTCCACTTTTCCCGAAGATTTTTCCGAAGCATGTCCGGCTATGAAAAAAGCACATCTTGTTGACCCGACCTGACCTGCGTTCAGGGCAGATCCTCCGGGTCTGTATACTCCGTGGCTTCCGGCAACTTCACCTATGGGAAATAGACCCTTGATGTTGCTCTGCCACCACATGTCCAGATCCAGACCACCGTTGTTGTGCTGGGCGCACAGGGCAATCTCAAGATACTCACTACTCAGGTCAACACCCTTGTCCCTGTAGAAATCCACCGCCGGCTGATTCATAATCTTAAGCCTTTCAATCGGTGTCCTGACAAGGGCATTAGCACGTGAAATATACTCATATGCCTCAGGATTCAGGCCACCAAAACTGAATTTACCGTCAACCGGATCATGGATGAAATCCAAAAATACCCGCCGTCCCTTACAGCTTTCAAGGTAGACAAGAATATCTATGACAGAGCTTCCGCCTTCAACCTTGCGCACATCAAACGGCCACTGATATCCCTTCAGAAAGACATTTGAAAGCATCTGCTGCGGACTTTTAAAGAAGTCCATCAGAAATTCTCTCTCATCCTTTCCTTCTGCATCTGTTGAGACAAATCTGGGCAGAGCCTGCATATAGGTACCGCTTACGTTCCACCTTGGCTTCACAGACGCAAGACCGAACTGCCACTCAGTCAGATTACGGCCCTTTACACCCGCCTCAAAAGCTATGCCGGAAGACCCGTTCTGGCTCTGGGGATAGACACTGTCCGCATACATGCCGGCAGGTCCGCCCGTAGCATAGACTGTGTTATCTGATTCAATGACCACATAATGAGGTCTTTGGGTCTTTTCTGTATCAAGACAGATGAGGCCGTAGCATATTTCTCCGTCAGATATGAGTTTTATCACCTGAAGATGATCCCGAAACGGCACTCCTAGCTGCAGGGCCTCTTTTTCCAAAGCACGGGTCATCTCTCTGGATGTGTAAGGTCCTATTGATGTTGCACGGGTTCTGGGGTCGTGGTCTGTCTTATAGCCTACATATTCCCCATAACGGTTAGTCGGAAACGGAAGTCCCAGCTCAGCAAGTCTCAGAAAGCATCTTGAGCTCAGAGCAGCCTCGCACAAGGCAATGTCTCCGTCAACAGCCTTTCCCTCAAACAGAGTCCTGGCCATCTCATAGACACTGTCCGGACAATCTCCGCTGAGCGTAAGCTTATAGTAGGTCTGTTTGTCGCTTCCCGTGTTGCGGCTGGTTCCGCCGAGACGGTTTTCGCTTATAAGAAGAATATCATCCTGTCCCAGCTTTTTCAGGCGGCAGGCGGCATTGTAGCCTGCGGCTCCTGTTCCCACAATGCAGGTGCGAACTTTGATGCGTTCGACCTCATAGGCCATGCTGTCCATCTAGAGTCTCCTTATGTGGAAGCCTCCGTCCACATCAATGTAGTTTCCGGTGGTATACATGAACTTGTCTGACGCAAGAGCACTTACGGCATTGGCAACATCCTCAGGTTTTCCCCAACGTGCGATCGGGAACACTCCCTCATCGATCAGCTTGTTGTACTTGCCGTGCACCGTGCTTGTCATGTCAGTATCAATAACACCCGGCCTAACCTCATGCACCAGGATACCTTCCGGTGCGAGTCTGTCTGCGTAGAGGGTCGTGAGCATCGAGATGCCGGCCTTTGAGACGCAGTATTCTCCACGATTGACGGATGAGACCACCGAGGAGCAGGATGAAATATTAATGATAACACCCTTTCTTCCGTCCAAGGGCTCTTGGGCTATCATCTGCTTTGCAACGGCCTGGGTAAGGAACATGTTGCCTTTTGTGTTTATCCCGACAACCCTGTCAAAGGATTCCTCGGTCATCTCAAGGAGGTCCGCTCTCTGAAGAGGAGCCACACCGGCGTTGTTAACAAGGACATCTATTCTGCCGAATAACCTGACAGCATCACGGACGATTTTGATTCTGTCATCATGTTTTGAAATGTCAGCCTGGATATAACCGACTGTGATTCCATTCTTCTGAAGCTGTACTATCGCATCCATGTTATTCTCTGCGGAGCCCGTGGCAACCATCACCACATTCATACCGTCAAGACCGAGCTGTTTTGCTATGGCAAGCCCTATTCCTCTGCTTGCACCGGTTATTACTGCTGTCCTCTTCATGTCCTGTGCTCCCTCTCAACCGCCTCGGCATTGAACTTTTTGTAGATAGGCATGTAAACCTTGTTGTTTCTGATTACGCATCCCGTTGTGCCGTGATCACGCATTATCTGAGTGCACAGCGAGCAAGTGATGCAGCACTTTCCGGGGTCCATCGCTCCCTTTTTAAGAACATCTGCAGGAGCGTCAGGATATGCAAAGCTCTCACGCCCAAGTCCGACAAAGCGGCATCTGCCGTCATTGATGTTCGCAGATGCAGCATACGGCAGGAAGTTTCTCAGCCAGCTGTAGCCGTTACCGACAACAGGTACATCTCCTGCGGCCTCCTGCACAACGCTTGTCAGATAAAACAGTCTCTGGATACTCTCAAGCGGATGCTCTTCCGGTGTAGGAATGCCGTAGCTGGACTTGTCGAACGGCCTTGTGACCTGAGGATAAATGTAGTACGGATTTCCGCCCGAGTTCGAAAGAAGTCCAACTCCGGCTTTCACCATGTCTTTGACAAGACGCACCGGCTCCTGGGGATCAAACTTCCACATATCGTCATGGTCGCACCCAAATCCATAAGGATACGGATGTGCATCAAACACATTGAAACGGCTGGCCACGATAAAGTCATCTCCCGTTGCCTTTCTGACTTCCCTGATGACGGTCAGAAGCATACGGCTTCTGTTCTCATAGCTTCCGCCGTATCGGCCCTCTCTTGTGTGTGAGGCAAGAAGTTCGCTCATCAGGTAGCGGTGACATGCCTTTATGTCTACTCCGTCAAAACCTGCCTCTTTGGCAAGAAGAGCGCTTATCACATAACGCTGAACAAGGCTGTCCAGATACTCATCGGAAACAATGACCTCGTTACCCCTGTCCAGATAGGGATCATGCTGCGGTACAAGAGGTCTGGCAAGATGCCCCTCCGGCCTGCTGTAACGTCCGGAATGTGTAAGCTGAAGGATCTTCACAGGCTTGAAGCCGTTCTCCTTCATGCTGATGCTGTCAACATTCTGGACAAGGCTGCGGAACTTGGAGACGTTCGAGGCAGTGAGCATCATCTGAAGCTCATTTGCCCTGCCTTCCGGGACAATGGCATTTGCCTCGAACCAGATCAGACCGTATCCACCTCTGGCAAGCTTCTCATAACGGTCTGTTACCAGTTTCGACGGAGATCCGTCCGTATTTGAGTCGCAACCTTCCATCGGAAGAACGGCGAACCTGTTGGCAGCCTGAAGATGACCGATCCTATAGGGTGTTCCAAGAACAGACAGATTCTCATCATATCTGATATTCAGACCAAGGGCCTGAGTCTTCTCCCGAATCTCCTCCAGGGATTTGAAACCGAACTTCTCGTGTGCGCTCATATGAACCTCCGCTTTTAATATTACTTGTCTTTCGTTCCTGCTAAAAGCGTAATTTTTGGACAGAGAGTGACAGATTTTGACAGAAGCAGTTCGGTTTCGCTACGACTTCATTTCCCTGACTCTGCAAGACGGCGGCGCTTTGCAATCTGAGCCTTCTCCTTGAGAACCGGGCTGAGAGTCTGAATCAGGATGACGATGATAAGCACCAGGCCCTGGAACGTATCCTGAATATCGACGGTAAGAGACGGAATGGAAACGATGATGAAGTTAACCGTGGTGTATGAAAGTGCACCGAAGATAACTCCCAGCAGGTTTCCTTTTCCACCGGCCATTGAGATTCCGCCTAAAACAATGGCGGCAATGGCATACATCTCATAGCTTTTTCCGGAAGAAGCCGGGGTGATGTTTCCGAGCTTACATGCCTGAAGGACGCTTGCCACTCCGACCAGAAGTCCTGTGACGACATAGACCGATACCTTAATGAACGTCGTGTTGATACCGCTTAAGTGAGCGGCCTTTTCATTTGAACCTACGGCATAGATGCTCTTTCCATACTTAGTCTTTTTGGTGACAAAGATGAAAAGCAGGACCATGAGAAGGAACACCAGCGTGATGTACGGAATTGAGAGGATCTTGCCAGTACCGAAGGAGAATCTCAGAAAGTCATACTTGCTGTTTGACCTGAGCATAGCGAACTGGCTGGATGTTGAACCTGAAATTGCGGTGTCCATGCTTCTTACGACAGAGAGCGAAAGCGAGCGGTAGATAAGCATGGTTCCCATCGTGGCAATGAACGGAGGCATCTTTGCAAGTCCTACAAGGGCTCCGTTGATAAGGCCTAAAATTCCGCCGACAATAAGAGCCGCGGCAATCATCGCCAGAATCGAGTTGGTCATGTTGAACACGACAATGCAGGCACTTGTTGTAAATACAAGCGACGATCCGATTGAAAGGTCAATCTGACCTGTCAGAACAACAAGGGCCATTCCTATGGCCATGGTTCCGATGATACATGTGTTCTGCGAGCTTAAAATAGCCGTGATATGGCTCCATCTGAAGCTGCTGCCGTTTGCGGAAATGGTGATCGCATAGACGACCATGATGACCAGCATTACCACGATATATGAATAGTGGGCCCAGAAAGAGCCGATCTGCTTGGTAAGATTATTAGTTTTCTTCATATTGTTACCTCTGACTGTTTATACCTGTTGAATAGCCCATGACCGTTTTCTCGGAAACGTCCTTGTGCTCCAGAATCGCCGCCACCTTTCCTCCGTAGAAGACAACGCAGCGGTCAGCAATCTTCTGAACCTCCGGAATTTCCAGAGTATTGAAGATAACGGTCTTTCCCGCCTTGGCGAACTCGAGAATAAGCCTGTAGATTTCTGCCTTGGCTCCGACATCGACACCTCTGGTCGGGTTGTTGAAAAGCAGAACTTCAGCTCCGGTGTTCAGCCACTTGGCCAAGAAAACCTTCTGCTGGTTTCCGCCCGAAAGGGAGGTGATTTCAGCCGAGCTGCTTGCGGCCTTGATTCTGAGCGTTTTCTTCTGCTGCTCATAACGCTCGTCCTCGACAGACTTCTTGATTATCTGCTTCTTGAAGGAGAGAACATGCTCGGCGATGTAAAAGTTCTCAAGAATCGAAAGGTCCTTGATTACGGAATTCTCCTTTCTGTTCGAAGGAAGCATCGCAATTTTGTTCTTCATAAAGTGCGCAATCGAGCCTTCAAGCTTCTTGCCCTTGTACTCGATCGAACCGCCTTCTATCGGAAGAACTCCGAACATGGTCTGCATCAATTCGCTTGCACCGCTTCCGGCAAGACCTGTGAAGGCCACAATCTCTCCCTTACGGAAAGAGAGATTGATTTTGCTGAATCCCTGACCGGAAAGTTTATGGAGCTTCAGAATCTCTTCACCAAGCTCGCGCTGCTCGTACATGTCGGCATCGACGAAAGTCGTTCCTACCATGTCCGAGGTGACATCTTTCGGAGTCGTGTCCTTGATGTCCCCGCTGGAGATGAAGGTTCCGTTTCTGAATACTGTATATCTGTCGGCAATAGTAAAAATCTCAGGCATCTTGTGGGAGATGAAGATAAATGACTTACCCTGCTCCCTGAGCTTGCTGAGAATGCCGAAAAGATGATCTATTTCTTCGTTTGAAAGAGATGTCGTAGGCTCATCCAGAATGATGAGTTTTGCATCTGTATAGAGAGCCTTGCAGATTTCAAGAAGCTGCTTTTCGCTTGTCTTGAGAGTCCTTACCATTGCGGTGGGGTCAATTCTGACTCCGAGACTCTTAAAAAGCTCCTTGGTCTTCTGTATTTCCTGGTCTTCATCAATAAGACCGAATTTTCCTGTAATCTCTCTGGTCAGGAAAATATTATCCACAACTGTCAGGTCGTTGATTACATTAAGCTCCTGATGTACAAAGGCAATTCCTGCCTCTTCCATCTGGGTGATTGTCGGTGTGTAGTAATCCTTTCCGAGGAAAGTGATCTTTCCGGAATCAGCCTGAAGGACACCGGTGAGAATATTCATCAGTGTGGACTTGCCTGCTCCGTTCTCTCCAAGAAGTGCATGCACCTCACCTTCGTTCACATCAAGATGAACATCCGTAAGTGCTTTGACTCCACCGAAAGCCTTGGAGATATGGCTCATTTCGAGGATTCTTTTCATCCTTTACTGCTCCTAATAAAAACTTAAAACAGACGGATGCTCACGCATCCGCCTGTATTAATAATCTTACAACAGAATCAGTGACCCAAGAAGCCCTGGTACTGAGTTGCGTTGGTTCTGTCAACAATCCAAACCGGCTGCTTCTCTTCAGCTCCGAGAGGA
>JAGBRG010000109.1 GCA_017632495.1 Spirochaetales bacterium | reverse complement strand
CGATGTTACAGGCAACCATTAAGGCTGAGAAGAGGACTATTGCCATTGTTATGATAATTGCTTTTTTCATGTCTTCCTCCTCAGTGTCTGTATGAAAGAACCAGCGTTACCGGCATGAATGCGGCAAATGCGCTCTGGTTGTGCTTCTCATTGTTCTTTCCGTAGTTTTCCAAGGTGACCATAAGGCCTGACTCAACACCAAGACCCCAGTTGTCTGAGAAATAGTAGCTTGGAGTGATTGTGGCGGAAGCGAACGGGACAAAATCCTTGCCCTCGTTATATCTGATGAAGGCGCCTCCGAGGTTGAGTGAGATTCCAAGGTCAAAAGACCCTGTCTGCACCGGCATGTAGGTCAGCTTTGCGGTGAGGGGAACGGTTGTGAGAATCTTTCCGCCCACGGAGTAGTTGAAGACATACTGGATCTGTCCGCCGAGAGCGAAGGACTCGTTCAGAAAGCCCTGATAGGCAAGCGATGCGTCTCCTCCGATCGAGAGATGGGTGTCTTCAAACATCCTGGTGCCCATCTGCGGGTCGCGGAAGAATGCCAGGAATGTGGGGAAGTTGATACCTGCTCTGATTGAGAAAATCGTGTCACCTGTGAGGTAGTAGGAATCCCTTGCGAATACCGGAACGGCACACAGAAGAAGTACTACTAAAATAGCCAATACAAATCGCTTCATGTAAACCTCTAGCATCTGTAATCGGTTAATGATACCAAGTTACGGATAAAATTTAAATACAACATTTGATAAACACACATATGTGGCATTTTGTTACCATACTATGTATAATCTGAATCGGATTGGAATTCGGAGGTGCCATGATTATCCTCTCAGGTAAGGAACTAAGTGAGAAAATCAAAACCCAGACGGCCTCAAAGTGCAGTTTGTTTGAGAAAAAGTTCTCAAGAAAACCATGTCTTGCCGTAGTTCTGGTGGGAGATAATCCTGCAAGTCAGACCTATGTAAAAAGCAAGAAGAAGGCCTGTGAGGAGCTGGGAATAGCACATCTGGATGTGGAGTTTAAATCCGATATTACTCAGAACCAGCTTCTTGATTGCGTGAATGAACTCAATGAGAATCCCATGGTAGACGGAATTCTTGTTCAGATGCCGCTTCCAAGTCATATTGATGAACTTGCAGTCACACAGGCAATAAACCCTGATAAGGATGTGGACGGTTTTCATCCGCAGAACATCGGAAAGCTTCTTCTGGGGCAGAAAAGCCTTGTTGCATGTACTCCAAAGGGGATTTTGAGGATTCTGGATCATTACAACATCAGCACCTCTGGTAAGGATGTCTGCATAGTAGGGCGCAGCAACATTGTTGGAAAACCCATGGCAGCTCTACTTATGCAGAAAGACAGAAACGCAACTGTGACTGTCTGTCATTCAAAGACAGCTGACCTTGCCTCCTATGTGAGAAGGGCTGACATTGTCATAGCTGCTGTTGGACATGTGAACGCAATTACAGAAGACATGGTAAAAGACGGGGCCGTTGTCATTGATGTGGGAATCAACCGTGTTCCGGATGATAGTAAGAAGTCAGGCTTTGCTTTGAAAGGTGATGTGGATTTTGACGCTTTATGCAAAAAAGTGTCCGCCATAACACCTGTTCCCGGCGGAGTCGGGCCTATGACCATCTGCATGCTTATGGAAAACACATTCCTTGCAGCCTGCTACAGAGAGGGTGTAGACCCATCTCTTTTCGGAGAAGCCTGATGGGTAAGTTTTTTATTGAAACATACGGCTGTCAGATGAACACAGCCGAATCAAATGCAATAGAGTCTCTTCTTGTTTCGGGCGGATGGACATCTGCCGACAGGCCCGAGGATGCTGATTTAGATATAATCAACACATGCTCTGTCCGTAAGAGCGCTGAAAACCGCATCTGGGGAAGACTCGGAGCCTTCAAGCATATCAAGGCAGAGCGTGCTAAGAACGGGCTTTCAACAGCACTTGTCCTGACAGGCTGCATGGCAGACAGACTCAAGGACGAGCTTAAAAATGATGCCCCTCAGATTGATTATGTCGTCGGAAACAACGATAAGCTCAGAATCCTGGAAATCGCAGGTCTTGGTGGCAAAACTTCTTCAGAAAGCGACAAGTACACATTCACAAAGGCATATTACAAGGAAGGCGATTTTTCCTCATATGTACCTATCATGAACGGATGCAACAACTTCTGCTCATATTGCATAGTGCCTTATGTCCGCGGACGCGAGATTTCCCGCTGTCCCGAGCAGATTCTTCAGGAAGTGAAGTTCCTGGATTCTAAGGGTGTCAGGGAAATAACCCTTCTGGGGCAGAACGTCAATTCCTATTCCTATGAAGGTATCAACTTCCCGAAGCTTTTGAAGATGATCTGTGATGTCTGCGACAACATTGTCTGGATCAGATTCGAAAGTCCTCATCCCAAGGATTTCTCAGATGAGCTGATAGAAGTCATCGCAACCGAAAAGAGGGTTGCAAAGCATCTTCATGTCCCGATGCAGAGCGGAAGCACAAGGATTTTGGAGTTGATGAACAGACGCTATACCAGAGAGCGTTATCTGGATCTGATTTCCAAGATTTCAAGACGCATCCCCGAGATGACCTATGCCGTTGATGTAATGGTGGGCTTCCCGGGCGAGACCGAGGAGGAATTCCAGCAGACTCTTTCTGCCATGGCGCAGGTGGGCTATATCGAGGCCTACATGTACTACTGGAATCCCAGAGAGGGAACACGCGCCTGTACTATGGATGGTCAGATTCCCGAAAAGGACCGCCAGCAGCGTCTTCAGCGCCTGATTGACTGGCAGTTGGAAAATGCAGCCAGAATCAAGGCAAAGCGTGCCCATGGAATCCAGAAAGTTCTTGTCACACAGGTTTCAAGAGATAACTCAAAGCAGATGCTCGGACGCAACGAGCACGGTGAGATGGTCGCTTTTGACGTAAATCCATCCAATATGCCCAAGGTGGGTGATATGGTTGATGTGGAGTTTTTGCTGTTAAACGGCAACACATACACGGGGAGACAGACAGATGGGCGCATTTAATGACAGCTATGCGGAAAAACCTGATGTATTTCAGGTTAAATTCGACTCTCTTGTGAAGCTTATTGAAAAAAGCAGAAACATGACTGTCTTTACGGGAGCAGGAGTATCGACTTTGAGCGGAATACCTGATTTCAGGGGAAAGCACGGTGTCTACAACGATCCCTGGCAGGGGCTTGATGTAGAGGAAATCATCTCAATGACGTTTTTCCGCAAGGAGCCTGGAATCTTCTACAAGTGGGCCAAGGATGTTTGGTACAGACTTGAGGATTATGAACCCAACATCGTCCACACCACAATCACCAAGCTTCAGAAGAAAGGTTTTCTCAAAGCCGTCTACACACAGAACATCGATATGCTTCATCAGAGAGCAGGGTCAGTGAATGTGTATGAAGTCCACGGAAGTCCCGAGCATCATCACTGCACCCGTTGCCATGCCCATTACACATATGATGAGATTGCTCCGATTGTCCTAAGAGACGAGGTTCCGCTTTGCAAAAAGTGCGGGGGAGTCATCAAGCCGGATATCATCTTCTACGAAGAAAGCCTCAATGAAGATGTCTTAAATCATGCCTGGACGGATTTCTCACAGTCAGATTTGTGTCTGGTTCTGGGATCTTCTCTTACCGTACAGCCTGCTGCGTCCCTTCCGATGCTTGCAAAAAGAAACGGTGCCGATGTTGTGATAGTCAATGCCCAGGCTACTCCTCAGGACAGGTCCGCGACACTTCTTTTTTCTGATCTGAAACAGACGTTCGAGGCTTTGGATAAATATCTCGGGGCCTAGTTGCGGCCTAGTTGGCGCAAGACTATTGAACAAAATCCCTATAATCTAGTATTTTCTCTTTGGTATTAAGGATATTTTGACATCATATGATTCAGCACAACGATAAAATCAGAAATATTGCGATCATTGCCCACGTCGACCACGGCAAAACAACTTTGGTGGATGCACTCTTCAGACAGAGCGGAATTGCATCAAGCGATTCTTCCGACCGCATCATGGACAGCGGTGCCATTGAGCGTGAGAGAGGAATCACCATCAACGCTAAAAACTGCGCCATCAGATGGAAGGGCATCAAGATCAACATCATAGACACTCCGGGCCATGCTGACTTCGGTGGAGAGGTCGAGCGCGGACTTTCGATGGTAGACGGAGTAATCCTTCTGGTCGATGCGGCCGAAGGTCCTCTTCCTCAGACAAGATTTGTTCTGGAGAAGGCACTTGAGAAGAATCTTACAGTCATAGTCGTAATCAACAAGATCGACCGTCAGGACGCCAGAGCTGAAGAGGTCTTAAACGATGTTTATGACCTTCTTTTGGAGCTTTCCAATGATGAGGACATGCTTGAGGTTCCGGTTTTCTATGCAAACGGCCGTGCCGGTGTCTGCAGCACAAAGCTCAACGATCCTGAGGCCAAGAACATCTTCCCGCTTCTTGATGCTGTTGTGGACTATATGCCGTCTCCTTCATATGACGACGAAGAGCCGTTCCAGATGCTGGTTTCCGACCTTTCCTACAATGACTATCTTGGTCGACTTGCCGTAGGAAAGATCATCAACGGAAGTGCATCTGTAAATGATTCTCTTGTATGCATAAACGAAGATGGTGCCCATGTGCCTCTCAGAGTCACAAGACTTCAGGTTTATAACGGACCTACGTTCACCCCGGCCGACCATGTTGAGCCAGGTGACATTGTTGTTCTTTCAGGAATTGAGAATGTCTCTATCGGCGATACAATCTGCACCAAGGACTATGCCAAGGCACTTCCCAGAATCCATGTAGATGAGCCTACGGTCTCGATGCTCTTTTCCAAGAACATCTCTCCGCTTGCAGGAAAGGACGGAAAACAGCTCACATCAGCCAAAATCTGGGACAGACTCTGTAAGGAAGCTCTCAGAAACGTCTCAATCCAGGTTGAGAAGAACCAGGATGACTCTTTCACCGTAAAGGGCAGAGGAGAGTTTCAGATTGCGATCATCGTGGAGCAGATGCGCCGCGAAGGTTTTGAGCTGTGCGTCGGAAGACCCAAGATCATTTTCAAGACAGACGGCCAGGGCCACAAGACCGAGCCTATGGAATACCTTCTCATCGACTGTCCCGAGGAGTATTCGGGAACGGTGATGCAGGCTCTTTCCCAGCGCAAGGCCATGATGAGCAACATACAGTACGGAGACAACGGCCGTGTGAAGATGGAATTCCATATTCCTTCCAGGGGCCTTATCGGATACCGCGACGAGTTTCTCACCGACACCCGCGGCTATGGTATCATGAACAGCTCTCTTGAAGGCTACGAACCCTACAAGGGCGATTTCCCCGACAGGGCCTCGGGCTCTCTTGTCTGTGACCGCCAGGGCGAGGCCGTTGCCTACGGCATCTGGGAGCTTGAGGACAGGGGACGATTCTTCATCGTTCCGGGAGATCCTGTCTATGAGGGCGAGGTCGTAGGTGAGCGCAACAGGGACGGAGATCTTCTTCTGAATCCGACAAGAACCAAAAAACTTACCAACCTCAGAGCCTCCGGTCATGATGAGGCCGTATCTCTTACTCCGGTTACCAAGATGTCACTTGAGCAGGCCATCCGATTCATCAAGGATGATGAGCTTGTAGAAGTTACTCCAAACGCCGTTCGTATGTGCAAGAAGATTCTGGACAGCCAGAAGCGCAGAATCATGGAGAACAGAGGATATATTCCTGAGTGTTTGAGCTGAGATTGGTTTAGCACGCCTATCACACCTATCAAACCCTACCATTTAACACAAATGGTGGGTTTTTTTATTGCTTTGTTGTTAAGTGTTTACTTAAAACGGCTTAAATGTTAAGCAAAAATGGTGAAATAGTAGCAGAATTACGAAATTTTTATATAAGTTTTGGGTTGCGGTCACGCCCAGAAGTGGTTTATTTTGTCCTTGAAAGTGGTAAGTTTTCCCAAAAATTGGCCAAATTTAAGGAGAAAGTGGTAAAAAATGAACGGTGAGTACCGCAATACCGTCGATGAGAAAGGCAGACTCATGATTCCCCCGAAAATCAGGGAACAGCTGGGCTCCTATACTCTCATGCTCACCAAATCCATGGACAACTCACTTTGGCTGTTTACTAAGGAAGACTTCGAAGCACTCAACAGGGAGGTCAACTACGGACCTCTTGCCGTCTTCAACCGCAACTCAAGAATGATTGACATGCTGGTCATTTCACCGGCTAGGGAAATCGAGCTGGACAAGACGGGACGTCTGAGCATTCCGCAGGCTCTGAGGGAGTTTGCAGCTCTCGAGCCTAAGGGAGAATGTGTGATTCTGGGATCAATGTCCAAGGTGGAGATCATCAGTGCCAAAAAGTATGACGAGATGGCCATCCAGTACAAGGACATGTTAGGTGATGCCGGCAATGAGCTGAGCATGCAGCGAATGGGAAAGTAGCATGCAGTATGTGCACTGTCCGGTAATGGCAAACGAGGTTCTTTCGTTCCTCAATCCGGGGGAGAAAGATGCTCTTATGGTTGACTGCACCTTGGGAGAGGGCGGTCATACAAGTCTGTTCCTGGCGCGGTATCCGCGACTGAAAATCATCG
>JAGBRG010000108.1 GCA_017632495.1 Spirochaetales bacterium | reverse complement strand
GCTGCCATGGAAAGCGGACCGGTTCTGAACCACGAGAAATCCGGGGCGACGATCTTCAGTGTCTTGAGAATATATGTAATGACACCCGCATCCTCCTGGAGCATGAGGGCCCAAATATAGCCGGTGATAACTGACGGAAGAACCCAGGGGATAAGGACGATGGCCTTGATCATGTTGGATCCTTTGAATCCGTTTGAAAGAAGCAGCGCCGCACCCAGGCCTATGAGCAAGGCTCCGGCGACGTTGATGAACGTCCAGACGAATGTTCTCTGGACTGCCTCCCAGACTCTGACGTCCGTAAGGAGTTTTACATAGTTTTTAAAACCGACGTTTTCGGTCGTGGTCTTGAGCATGCTGTAGTCCTTGAAGCTCAATGCGATGTTAAGAACCATCGGGTAAAGGACAAATACCGCCAGCATGACAGCGGCAGGAAGGATAAGAAGGTAAGCTGCTATCCTGTTCTTTCTGTTCAACAGCATTATCTATACCTCGTTCAGTGTGATTTCTTGACTTATTGTACCATGGATAAAATAACCGCCGCAGACTGGCTGTCCGCGGCGGCATGGACATCAGTACTTGTAGGTGTCCAGAATTGCCTGGACTTCCTGCTGGCCTATGCGGCAGGCCTCTTCAGGAGTGATTGTTCCAAGCAGAGACTCCTGGAAACGTCTGTTCCAAGTCTCGGCGACCTTTGTGAACAGGTCGATAAGCGGTGCAGGATAGCTGCTGCTCTTGAGCTGCTCGCGGAACATGTTGTAATCAGGAACATTGTATGGAGGATAATCGAAAGCTCTTGTATCTGCCGGCAGTCCGCGGGCGATGAGAGCCTGGTTCTCTGGCTGAAGTGCGAACTCCAGGAACTTCATTGCTGCATCCTTGTTCTTTGAACCGGATCCGATTCCCCAGTGATAACCACCCATTGCAGATCCTCTGACTCCGGTAGGTCCGACAGGCATGACTGAGAACTCGAGGTCCTCTCTGTGCTCGAACTGTGGGATGACGCTCTTGATCTGAGACGGTGTCCACCAGAGCATTGCAACCTTACCCTGTGCGAACATTGATCTTGCCAGAGTATCGTTGATGTTGGTGTCCTTCGGCATGTACTTGTACATCTCTGTTGCCCACTTTACGAAGGCGAGTGCCTCAGGCTTGTCGAGAAGTGCTGTGTACTTTCCGTCGACAAGATCATAGACCTTTGAATCGAAGCAGAGCTGGAATCCGCCGAGGTCATACATACAGAAGACGTTCTTGCTGATCTGTCCTGCCATTGCATAGACGCCGAGCTTCTCGTAAGCAGCCTTGGCGATCTTCAGCATGTCGTCGGTTGTTTTCGGTGGCTCAAGTCCGAGCTCGCGAAGAATCTTTACGTTGTAAGCAAGAATTCTGCAGTCCGGGTCGAACGGAAGTCCGTATGTAGCTCCGTCGATGATACCGGCCTTAACTGCTGCCGGTGACCATGTTGAGAAGTCAAGGTTTGTCTTCTTGATGAGGTCATCCATCGGAGCCAGTGCTCCGCCGGCCTTCAGTGGGTTGAGGGATGTGGTGATTACCTGGATTACATCGTAGTCATCGCCTGAGGCGTGTGAGAACAGGATTGTCTTATCCAGATCATCATATGCGATCTTGTCGAAGATAACATCATATCCGGGATATGCTGCCTCGAACTTCTCCTCAATACCGTTTTTGACAATGGTTGAGTTGTAGGTAGAGTCCCAAAGAAGAACTCTGATCTCCTTTTTTCCGCCGGCTTCGCTTGCGCCCTGTGCGAATACAAGTCCGGCAACGACAAGAACCATCATTGAAATGAGCAATGCTTTCTTCATGTCTTTTCTCCTTTTTTGTTTTTTAACCAAAATGGTTTCATCTGTAACCAAAATCATATCACCAACCTTTTCACAATGCAATCGGGAGTTTTAATAAATTTTTAGTTTTTCTTGCCCTT
>JAGBRG010000107.1 GCA_017632495.1 Spirochaetales bacterium | reverse complement strand
GTCGTGTTCAGCTCGATATACCCTGTTGATACAAACGACTACGAGGAGCTTCTGGATGCAATTGACCGCCTGAAGCTGAATGATGCGTCGCTTGTTTATTAAAAAGACAGCTCCGTTGCCCTGGGACAGGGTTTCAGATGCGGCTTTCTTGGGATGCTTCATCTTGAGGTCGTTCAGGAGAGAATCGAGCGTGAGTTCGGACTGTCCATAGTCCTGACAAGCCCCTCGGTAAGATACAGAATCCACATGAAGAACGGCGAGGAGATTGAGGTGGACAACCCGCTTGATTATCCGGACCAGGTGAGAATCGACTATGCCGAGGAGCCTTATATCAGGGCAAGCGTCATCACACCAAGCTCATATGTCGGCTCGATAATAACACTGTGCATGGAAAAGCGCGGAGTTCAGACCGGCATGAACTATATCGACACAAAGCGTGTCGAGCTCGTTTACGAGATGCCTCTTGCAGAGGTTCTCTTTGAGTTCTACGACAGGCTCAAGTCAATCTCCAGAGGTTATGCCTCATTTGATTACGAGATAATAGGATACAGAAAGACAGACCTTGTCCGTGTGGATATTCTGGTCAACGGCGAGGCCTGCGATGCCTTAAGCATGCTGGTATTCAGAGACAATGCGGTTTCCCGCGGAAGGCAGGCTTGTGAGAGGCTTCAGGAAGAAATTCCCAGACATCAGTTCAAGATTCCTATCCAGGCAGCGATCGGAGGGAATATAATAGCGCGTGAGACGATCAACGCATTCCGAAAGGATGTCACCGCAAAGTGTTACGGCGGAGACATAACCAGAAAACGCAAGCTTCTTGAAAAACAGAAGGAAGGAAAGAAGCGTATGAAGCTGGTCGGAAATGTCGAGATCCCTCAGAGTGCATATCTGGCTGTGCTCAAGAGCAAGGGCGCGGACGAAAAATGAGAGGGTGTACATGGAAGTAAAGGAATACACGTACAAGGCCGGGGATTATTCGTTTTCCCTTCTGAATCTGGGATGTGCAATCACATCCATCTGCGTTCCTGACAGAAACGGAAAGATCGCCAACATCACACTTCCGTTTGTGGGCGCAGTCGGAAATCCTGACGTTATTCTGAAGTCAACCATGTACTACGGGCTCACCGTCGGACGCTTTGCCAACAGAATAGGCGGAGCATCTTTCAAAGTCGGAGACAAAACTGTTGTCTTTGAAAAAAACGACGGTCCGAATCTTCTTCACAGCGGAAGCCGCGGCATCTGGGCACGAATCTGGAATGTCAAACATACAGAGGACGGTTTTCTCTGCTCCATAAAGGTTTCAGAACAGGAAGACGGTTTTCCGGGAGATGCCGACATAAGGGTTCGCTTCTCGATGTCCTCTGACGGGGTCTTTCGCATCCACTACAGCGCAAGCTGCAGCGAAAGCTGTCCGATGAATCTTACCAACCACACCTATTTCAATCTCACAGGTGACAACAAGAACGATGTCCTTTCCCACGTATTTGAGATCAACAGCTCAAAGACACTGGAAGTAGGCCAGGGCCTTATTCCTACAGGAAAGATTCTGGATACAAAGAACACAGCCTGGGATTTCTCAAAACCCAAGGCACTTGGAAAGGATATTGAAAGGCCCGAGCTTAAAAGCGCAAACGGTTATGACCACTGCCTTACAATTGACAGACAAAACGGAGAAAACTTCGGCTTTACCCGATTTGCCAAGGTCTATGAGCCGCAGTCCGGTAGAATTCTTTGTGCCTACACAGACCTTCCGGCCTTCCATCTTTACAGCGGAAACTTCCTTAACGGCGAATGCGGACACAACTTCCGTCACGGCTTCTGCCTTGAGACGGAGTTCTATCCTGACTGTGTGAACCAGCCAAGCTTCCCATCATGCATTGTGAAACCAGGTGAGCTTTTTGAAAGCACAACGGTCTATCATTTTTATACCGATGCCCCCGGCTCGGACAAATCGGAGGTTCTTGGATGAAGGATGTGAAGATAATCGGAATCACCGGAGGCTCCGGAAGCGGAAAGTCGACCATCGTAAGAAGAATCGAGGAAGTCTGTCCTGATTTCGTGTTCATCCCTCAGGACAACTACTACAAAAGTGCAAGCTTTGTAAGTAACAAGAACATCACGGACTACAACTTCGACCGTCCGGATGCAATTGACTCAAAGCTTTTCTTTGAGCATCTTTCGGCCCTTAAGCAGTGGAAGAGCATAGAGATGCCCCAGTATGACTTTGTCCATCACAGCAGAGAGGATCGCACCGTACATCTTGACCCGGCACCGCTTGTGATAGTCGAAGGTCTGATGATTTTATACGAGCCTGAAATAAGGAATCTTCTGGATCTGAAGATCTATGTAGACACACCGGATGACATCAGGTTCATCAGAAGACTTCTCAGAGACATAAATGAAAGAGGAAGAACACTGGACAGCGTTGTGAAGCAGTATCTGAACGCAGTTCGTCCCGGTCATGCCTCATTTATAGAGCCTACAAAGGAATATGCGGATCTGATCATCCCTGAAGGCGGTCAGAATGAAAACGCCCTGCAGGTTCTGATTACGTTCGTCAAGGAAATAAGTAAGCGCGACTGAGTCTTTTGCTCTAGAGCAGGTCTTTCCCGTGTCGTCTAAAGGCTGTTCTTATGTCTCTTATGTATTTGAAACTGAATTCCTCGGGAACCTCGTCAGGGCCGCCGAAGTAAAGCCTGCTGCATCTTAGAATCCTGCTCATCCCCAGGATGGTTCCTTTTATGATCCCGAAGCGCATCACACTTTTGTTGAAGTATTCGGAGCAGGTGGGACAGTAAATACAGTTAGCACCCAGAAAGGGTGAGATGAGTTTCTGGTAGCCTTTGACAGGAATAAGATATATTTTCCTTGCAATCTTTCGTCCCATATGATAAAAGTAGCCTCTGGTTGGTTTTTGTTCAATCCAAGGGTTTGACTAATTGTTGCGATTTAGTCTATATTTAGGTTGAAAAAGAGAATAATCCAGTAACGGAGGAAACATATGGCAGGTGCTATTTCTAAGAACGCACGTCGTGAAGGTGCAAAGGTTCTGATCAGCCGCTGGGGTGGTGAGATCAAGACAAAGTCTATCTTCGAGAACGGTAAGCTCCATCACATCGCTTACTGTGTCAAGACAGGTAACACAGCTCGCAAGCCAAAGGATTTGATGTAATTTTTTTACGGATTCTTGTAACAACCCGCAGCTTTGCGGGTTTTTTAGTACAGAACATAGGATTTTGTGAGAAAAATCTAACTTTTAGAGTATTCACTTCAGAATCCATATGATATTATTTAAGCGTTATATTGAGAACGTCATAGGAGGAAACACGTGAAACGTTTTTCAAAGTCCATTTTACTGACTATCCTGGTTCTTTCCATGGTATTCATTTTTGTTGGTTGTAAGTCAGCTAAGGTCGAGGCAGAGGAGCCTATCGCAGTTGCTGAGCCTGCTAAGCCAGCTGAGCCTGCTAAGCCAGCTGAGCCTGCTAAGGCAGAAGAGCCTGCTACAGGAATTACAAAGACCTACACAATCGCTGGTTATGAGATCAAGGTTGATGCTGGTATCGGAAAGGCAGTTGTCACATACCCGACAGAGCTTATCACCGAAGCTGACCTTGCAAATGCTCTTACATATGTTCAGGCTAACTATGCTGCATACCTCGACGGTATCACATATGACTACAAGCCTGGTACAATCACCCTGAACTATCCTGCTTCACTCACAGCTGATGATTTCGCAGCAGTTGAGAAGCTTGCTTCCGCATATGTCGAGAAGGCTATCGAGGCTTATGGCACCTATCAGGTTTCAACAGCAACAGTTGAGACTCCGAGCATCGATTATGAGCTTTCATATGCCGGATACAAGGCTACAGTTTCCTTCAAGGACAACGTAGCAGTTATCACATATCCGTCAGTCATTTCCAACAAGGAAGTCATGGATGCAGCTTCTGCAGCATATGCCGCATATGGCGATTTCCTGCAGGGAACAACACTTGTTGTTGACAACGGTTCTGCAGTTCTTACCTTCCCGGTAAAGCTTGCTGAGGCCGACATTGACGCAGCAATGGCAGTTCTCCAGAAGGAGATTCCGACCTACGTCAAGGCTCTTGTCGCCGGAACACCTGTTGAGACAGCAGTTGCTACAGCTGAGCCTGTTGCAGTCACAGCAACATCAGCACCGTCTGCCGCAGAAGCAGCAGTTCCTGCTGGAACACCGGCAACAACTCCTGTTGCAGCAACTCCTGCAGCAAAGCCTGCAACTCCTGCAGCAACTCCTGCAGCAGAGCCTGCTAAGGCAGCCAAGAAGTCCAGCGCTGGCCTGATCATCGTGATCATCGTCCTGGTGCTCGCAGCTTGTGCAGCATGTTTCATCATCCTGAAGAAAAAGAAGAAATAATCTTCTGATTCCCAGATGATTGAAGAATCCCCGAGTTTAGGCTCGGGGATTTTTTTATTCGCTTTGCATGGATTGATGACTATATGAAAAAACCCAGCCTTAAGGCTGGGTCTTAGCTCCCCGAGACAGACTCGAACTGCCGACAGGGTGGTTAACAGCCACCTGCTCTACCGACTGAGCTATCGGGGAATGAACACATTGAATGTACAAGTTAGACCGATTTTAGTCAATCCCTTTGCAATAAAAAAGGCCGCCTCTTGTGAGGCGGCCATATCTGATTGAAAACCAATCAGCTGAACTGTCCGATAATTGCCTTAAGATCGGCAAGTCTTTCGTCAAGCTCTGCCTTTGTCTTTGCCTCTGCAACGATTCTGAGATAAGGCTCTGTGTTGGATTTTCTGACGCTGAACCACCAGGTCGGGAACTCGATCCTGTAGCCGTCGAAGTCCATAATCTTGGTCGGATTCATCTTAGAGTACTTGCTGTACAGAGCATCGATTGCCTGATCTTTCTGCTCAAGCTTGAAGTTGATCTCTCCGCTGTTCTGATAGGCGACAATCTCATCAACAAGCTGTCCAAGGGTCTTTCCTTCCTTCTTAAGCTGTGCAACTGTCTGAAGCACCAGGAGGGAAGCAAGGATTCCGCTGTCGCAGTTATAGAAGTCTCTGAAGTAGTAGTGGCCTGCAAGCTCTCCGCCGAAGACACAATGCTTCTCACGGATCTTCATCTTTGCAAATGCATGACCGACCTTCCAGATGTAGATGTCGGTGGCTCCGAGCTTCTCAAGATACTCTGTTGTTGAGCGTGATGTTCTGATGTCGACAAGAACAGAGCCTTTCTCTTTGGCAAGGTAGTACTTTCCGATAACGGCTGTCACATAGTCGGGCTGGATGAAGCGTCCGCGCTCATCGATGAACATGACTCTGTCTGCGTCTCCGTCGTAGATGACTCCGCAGTCTGAACCGTTCTTCTTTACAGCTTCCATGATCTGCTTGCAGTTTTCGACCTCAAGCGGGTTTGGCTCGTGGCCCGGGAAGGTTCCGTCCAGTGTGTCGTTGATGTATTTGGCGCTGTTTCCGAAAAGCTCCTTGACGTAGAGGTTGCTCATTCCGTTTGAAGCATCGACTGTGATGCTGAGCTTGCTCATGTCCGGAAGGAACTTCTTCTGGAATGAAAGGTATGCATCATGGATGTCCTTATCAATGATCTTACCCTTGTTGGCCACAGGCTCAACCTTAAGCTCGTTGACCATTTTCTCCAAATCCTTCAGTCCTGTGTCTCCGCCGACTGGAATGGCGTTGGTTCTGGAAATCTTCATGCCGTTGTACTCTTTGGGGTTGTGGCTTGCTGTTATCTGAACAGAAGCGTCCGCCTTAAGGTATACGGTTGCGAAATAAACCAT
>JAGBRG010000106.1 GCA_017632495.1 Spirochaetales bacterium | reverse complement strand
TGGACATAATCAATGTCTTTGGCTCTCCAGCAGTGGGGGCCTCATGGAACATCCGTCAGACTTTCTTCGAAGGCGGAGAGAGTGCCGAAATGACCATCAAGACCCTGGGTGCCTACATCAGATATGTGAGAATAGGCGACAGGCGTGACGGTACAGATGTTCTGATAGGAGAGGGAACTCTTCCTGTGGACGACTTTCTCAGAGCCCTAAGATCATTGAACTATGAAGGCTATTTCACAGTTGACTGGAACACGGAAGTCCAGGATGCAGACATTGTTCTTACACATTTTGTGAACTTCATTTCCAGGGCAAGCGGGGAAAGAAAGAATACAAGCGTCCTTTACGAGAACCGCTCCCACACAGGAACATTTCCCTGGAAGAAGTACGAGGTTCTGGACATCACATTCGGCCAGGTTCTGGACACCATGGCTGAAACCTATCCGGATCAGTACGCATTTAAGTATACAACACTTGATTACACAAGAACTTATAGGGAATTCAGGCGTGATGTTGACCGCGTAGCTGCAGCGTTTATCGCCCTGGGCGTCAAGCCAGGCTACCATGTTGCAGTGTGGGCTACCAACATCCCTGCGTGGTTTCTGTCATTCTGGGCCGCAACAAAAATCGGTGCGGTTTTGGTGACCGTCAACACTGCATACAAGATTCATGAGGCAGAGTATCTTCTAAGACAGTCTGATACTCATACTCTTGTGATGATAGAAAGCGTCAAGGAGTCCAACTACAAGGATATAATCGCCGAGCTTTGCCCTGAGCTTGCCACTCACAGAAAAGGCGACCCTCTTTTTGCCAAGAAGCTTCCGTTCTTGCGTAATGTCATTACCGTTGGCTTTGACATGGACGGAGCCCTGAACTGGGACCAGATGCTTGAAAAAGCAGACTCAGTTCCAATGGAAGAGGTACGCCGCCGTGCAAGCATGGTAAGGCCTGACGATGTGTGTAACATGCAGTACACCTCAGGAACTACGGGCTTTCCCAAGGGTGTCATGCTCACCCACAAGAACATCATCAACAACGGAAAGACAATCGGAGACAGAATGGATATCTCCACCGCGGACCGCATGATGATTCAGGTTCCCATGTTCCACTGCTTTGGTATGGTCCTTTCCATGACAAACCTCATGACACACGGCGGAACAATCTGCCCCATGCCTTATTTCTCACCCAAATCTTCTCTTGCCTGCATCAACCAGGAGAAAATTACCTGCTTCAACGGAGTCCCAACGATGTTCATCGCCATGTTCAATCACGAGGACTTTGCAAAGACCGATTTCTCCTTCATGCGCACAGGCATCATGGCAGGAGCCAACTGCCCGCCTGATCTGATGCGAAGGGCAGCCAAGGAAATGCACATGACGGAAATTCTTTCAGTCTACGGACAGACAGAAAGCTCTCCCGGATGCACCATGGGCGAAGTGAACGAGGACATTGACCACAGAGTTGAGACAGTGGGCTCGGCATTCCCCGGAGTCGAGTGCAAGATCATCGATCCGGAAACGGGAAAGGATCTTCCTGACGGGGAGAACGGAGAGTTCGTGGCCCGTGGATTCAACATCATGAAGGGCTATTACAAGATGCCCGAGGCCACGGCAAAGACAATTGATTCCGACGGCTGGCTTCATACCGGTGACATCTGCTGCCGCACGGAAGACGGATATTACAAGGTCACGGGAAGACTCAAGGACATGATCATCCGCGGAGGTGAGAACATCTACCCGCGTGAGATCGAGGAGTTCTATCTGACCAACCCGAAGGTGCGCGATGTCCAGGTTGTCGGCGTCAAAGACAAGGTCTACGGAGAAGAGGCCTGTGCCTGGGTGATTTTACATGAAGGACAGACTTCCGACGAAGCGGAGATGAAGGAATACGGCTATAAATCCATGGCGAGACATAAAGTTCCCCGATATTTTGTCTTTGTGGACAACTTCCCCATGAATGCCGCCGGAAAGATACTCAAGTACAAGATGAAAGAGGAGTCGGAAAAGTCTTTAGGACTGGTTTAAAGCTTGACACGATTTGTCTTAAGTGATAAACAGACTGCAACAGCTAAGACGAAGAAGGTCAAGGAAGATAGCACAAGCGAGCTGGGTACGGTGTGAGCCAGTTGCAAAGGGCCTTGAAACCTATCACTTCCGAGCTGGAAGGCAGAAAGCAATAGCAAGTAGAGCCTTCCCGAATCTGCCGCGTCAGGGCATAGAGGTTGTTGGACCTTGAAGGTGGCAAAACGAAAGTTTTGCAATTTGAGTGGTACCGCGGGTACTTTTCTTAAGAAGATAGTGCTCGTCTCAAAGAAACTATATCTTTGGGACGAGCTTTTTTTGTTTTCGAAGATGGTTTTGGGAGGAAGTTGTGGATACAACAAAGTCGCAGCTGTTAGAGGTTGCTGCCAGAATCAGGGAAATGCGCGAGATCATGGGGTTCAGTCAGAACACTATGGCTCAGAAGACGGATCTCAGCCTTGCCGAATACAAGGCCTACGAGAGCGGTGAAACAGATCTTCCGTTCACTTTTATTCATAAGTGCGCACTTGCCTTCAACATTGACATTACCGACCTTCTGGAAGGACATTCCACAAGGCTCAGCTCCTACACCGTCACAAGACGAGGTCACGGACAGCAGACAGCCAAGGAAGTTGGAATTGATATTCAGAATCTGGCTCCCAAGTTCAAGAACAAGATCGCAGAGCCTTACTGGGTCAAATATGAGTACTCCGAAGAGCTTCAGAGCAAGCCCATCCAGCTTGCAACACACGCAGGTCAGGAGTTCGACGTCATCATAAGCGGATCTCTTCTGGTTCAGATCGGAACAAACAAAGAAGTCCTTCATGAAGGCGACTGTATCTACTACAACTCGGCAACACCCCACGGAATGATTGCAATAGACGGAAAGGACTGCCTGTTTGTAGCCGTTGTCCTTCCGGGAGAAGAGGAGACAGCCGATGCTGGAACGAACCTCATGGCCAGCATGGCGGTTCCTTCCTCAAGAAAGCTTCTTGCAAACAAGTTCGTCGAATGCGCAGAGGATTCCAAGGGCCGTCTTCTGGATGTGCACTTTAAGAACGAGGAGTCTTTCAACTTCGGTTTTGACATCGTGGACGCCATTGCCGAAAAGTATCCAGAAAAGCTTGCCATGATCCATCTTGATGCGGGTATGAACGAGCGCCGCTACACCTTCCTTGACATCAAGAAGGAAAGCGCCAGAGTTGCCAACTACCTTGTCTCCATGGGAATCACCAAGGGCGATAAGGTCATGCTGGTTTTAAAGCGCCACTACCAGTTCTGGCCCACTATGGTGGCATTGCACAAGATCGGAGCTGTGGCAATTCCTGCCACATATCAGCTTCGCGAGCACGATTTCATCTACAGATTCAACGCAGCAGGCGTCAAGGCCATAATCTGCACTGCAGACGGAGACTGTGCCGAGATAGTGGACAAGGTCCAGCCCGAGTGCCCGACACTTAAGCTTAAGATGCTTGTAAACGGAACCAGGGAAGGGTGGAGAGACTTCAACAAGGAGTATCCGATGTTCAAGAGCTCCTTCAGAAGAACTTCTGAAACCCCTTGCGGCAACGAGCCGGCTCTGATGTTCTTCTCATCCGGAACCACAGGAAACCCCAAGATGGTGGAGCACAAGCACACCTATGCCCTGGGACACTTCCTTACCGCCAAATACTGGCACTGCTGCGAGCCCGACGGACTGCATCTGACTATTTCGGATACAGGCTGGGGAAAGAGCCTTTGGGGTAAGCTCTACGGCCAGTGGATGTGTGAAGGCGCCGTCTTTGTATATGACTTTGAGCGCTTCCATGCAGATGACATTCTGCCGCTATTCGCAAAATACGGAATCACCACATTCTGCGCACCTCCTACGATGCTCAGGATGATGATTAAAGAGGACCTTTCGAAGTACGACTTCTCATCTGTCAGACATATGACAACAGCAGGCGAGGCACTGAACCCGGAGGTAGCAAACCAGTTCTTCAAGGCAACAGGCCTGGAGATCTGCGAAGGCTTCGGCCAGACGGAGACAACCCTTACCATCGCCAACTTCGGCGGAGGAAAGGTCAAGCTCGGATCCATGGGAAAGGCATCGCCTCAGTACAACGTCAAGCTTGTTGACCATGACGGCAATCCTGTTGCACCCGGTGAAGTGGGTGAGATTGTCATTGATATCTCAAAGGGCGCTCCTGTGGGACTTTTCACAGAGTATTACAGGGACGAGGAGAAGACAAAAGAGGCCATGCACGACGGCTTCTACCACACGGGAGACACCGCATGGCAGGATGAGGACGGCTACTTCTTCTTTGTCGGCCGTGTTGATGACATCATCAAGAGCTCCGGCTACAGAATTGGACCCTTTGAGGTTGAGTCCGTCATCATGGAGCTTCCTTATGTTCTTGAGTGCGGAGTCTCCGCAGCCCCGGATCCTGTCAGAGGCCAGATCGTCAAGGCATCCATTGTCCTCACAAAGGGCACAGAGCCTTCAGACGAGCTTAAGAACGAGATTCAGAACTACGTCAAGTCTCACACGGCACCATATAAGTACCCGAGACTCATCGTGTTCCGCGACGAACTGCCTAAAACCATTTCAGGCAAGATCCAGCGTAATCTGCTGTAAAGGAGATGCAGATGAAAGTTGCATGCATTCAGATGGACATGGCCTTCTCTGAGCCTGATAAGAACTTTGGCAAGGCTGTGGCCCTGATTAGAAAAGCCGCAAAAAGCGGCGTGGACACAGCGGTTCTTCCTGAGACCTGGAATACGGGTTTCTATCCAAAGGAAAATCTTGATGCCTTAAGCGATGATGACGGAAAGAAGACAAAGGATGTCTTTGGTTCTCTTGCTAAGGAACTTGGAATCAACATCGTCGCAGGAAGTGTGGCAAACCGCAGAAGTGACGGGGTCTACAACACAAGCTATGTCTTTGACAGAAGCGGAAAATGCGTGGCTTCCTATGACAAGACACATCTGTTTTCTCCGATGAATGAGGATAAGTTCTTCAAAAAGGGCGATCATGTGTCGACCTTCAGTCTTGACGGTCACAGATGCGCTGTCATCATCTGCTATGACATCAGATTCCCGCACCTGACACGCCAAATGGCGATTAAGGGTCTGGATTTTCTGTTTGTGGTATCCCAGTGGCCGCTTGTGCGCGTACCTCACCTTGATGCCCTGACAAAGGCAAGAGCTATTGAGAACCAGATGTTTGTCGTCTGCTGCAACTCATCAGGAAAGGCAGGAGACACAGTCTACGGAGGAAATTCCTCGGTCAATGACCCGTGGGGAGTGACAATTGCCCATGCAAAAGGCCAAGAGGAGGAGATTATTTTCGCAGATTGTGATACAAACATTCTCAAGGGCATAAGAGAAAGCATCAACGTCTTTTCGGACAGGCGGCCTGACCTGTACGAAGACAAATGATTTGAATACAATTTGGCAAGGAGTATTAATATGAAGTTCAACATCGATGGTTACAACTTTCCAGTGACAAGAACCACACATCCGAAGCAGAAGCCTGCAGATCAGACCAAGCTCGGATTCGCCAGATACTTCACCGATCACATGTTCTGCATGGATTGGGACGAAGGCAAGGGTTGGCATGACGGACGTGTTGTTCCGCATGAGGCCATCAAGATCGAGCCGGCTTCATGTGTCCTTCACTATGCCCAGATGATGTTCGAGGGTATGAAGGCATACAGAACAGCCGACGGAGAGATTCAGATCTTCAGACCGGATATGAACGTAAAGCGCATGGCACGCACAAACGAGAGAATGTGCATCCCTGAGCTTCCCGGAGACATCCTCCTTGCCGGAATCAAGGCTGTCATCAAAGAGGACATCGACTGGGTTCCCACAGCACCCGGAACAGCTCTGTACATCAGACCGTTCATCTTCGGTGATGAGGTTTCCTTCTCAGTTCTTCCTGCAAAGCACTACCGCTTCATGATCATCCTTTCACCGACAGGATCGTATTACGCAGCAAACGACGGCGGTCTTTCAACAACAAGAATCTACGTCCAGGACAAATACATCCGCGCAGCAAAGGGCGGTACCGGCTATGCAAAGGTCGGCGGAAACTACGGCGGCGGAATGCGCGCAAGCCAGGATGCCATGAAGTACGACTGCAAGGACGTTCTGTGGCTTGATGCCGCCGAGCACAAGTATGTCGAGGAAATCGGAACCTCCAACGCCTTCTTTGTCCTGAACGATGAGGTCATCACAGCTCCGCTTGATTCTGAGACAATCCTGCCCGGAATCACAAGAGACTCTGTCATCCAGCTTCTCAAGCACTGGGGCGTCAAGGTCTCCGAGCGCAAGCTCTCCATCGACGAGATCATGAAGGGCAGCCGCGACGGCTCACTGAAAGAGATCTTCGCATCCGGAACAGCCGCAGTCATCTCACCGATCGGAACCCTCTGCGTCAAGGGCGATGACTACAAGGTCGGCGACGGAAAGGTCGGACCTATTGCCCAGAAGCTCTATGACAACCTCTACGGAATGCAGACTGGTACTGTCGAAGATTACATGGGCTGGGTCTATAAACTGGGTCTTAAGGCATGAAAAGAGTCACGCTGTTCTGCGGCCATTACGGAAGCGGCAAGACGAACATCGCCGTAAACTATGCCCTTGATCTCCGATCTCGGGGACTTGAGGTTGCGCTTGCGGATCTTGATATCGTCAACCCGTACTTTCGGTCCAAGGACAGTACAGCCGAACTAGAGAAGGCCGGGGTAAAGGTCATAGCGCTTCCGTTTGCAAACAGCAGCGTTGATCTTCCGGCCTTGCCCAGTGAGGCATATTCGCTTGTTCAGGACCGCTCCCGTTATGCGGTTCTGGACATTGGCGGAGACGACCGCGGAGCCTATGCTCTGGGACGATTTGTGCCGTACATTCTGGAAGAGAACGACTTTGAGATGATCTATGTGGTCAACTTCTACCGTCCTCTGACAGAAACCGTTGACCAGGCCCTGGAGGTTATGGGAGAGATTGAAGCTGCCTGCGGACTTAAGTTCACCTCGGTTATCAACAATTCCAACCTCGGAGCTGAGACAACTTTGGATACGGTAAGAAATACATCTGACAAGGTCAGCGAGCTTTGCAGAAGAAGCTCATTGCCCCTCTTTGCCACAACCGCGGAAAAGAGCATAGCAGAAGGGGATATAATGCCTTTAAAGCTTCAGAAGAGGCCGTTTGAGGCTTGAAAACTGAATATGGAGATTTTGCCATGGCAAAAGTGACATTCAACGAAGACATCTGCAAGGGCTGCGGATTGTGCGTGGACGCATGTCCTAAGCACATTCTTGCCATTGACAGAAACAAGATCAACAGAAAGGGACATAACCCTGCTGTCATGACCGACCAGTCAAAGTGCATCGCATGCGCATTCTGCGCAACCATGTGCCCGGACTGCGTGATTACCGTGGAGAAGTGAAATGTCGGAAAAAGTTTTGATGAAAGGTAACGAGGCTATTGCGGAAGCTGCCCTGAGATCAGGCTGCCGTCATTAT
>JAGBRG010000105.1 GCA_017632495.1 Spirochaetales bacterium | reverse complement strand
TCCAGGACATTGCCGCATTCATCGAATTTGGCAAGTCCCACCGAGCATGCGCTCTGCGGCATCTGATTCGCTGTCTCAAAGTCTATGGTTGTGAAGGTCATATGAATCAGTCCAAAACCTTGGATCCGTCTCCTTGAAGATAGAGAAGTGTGTAAACGGCAGTTGCAAGATTGATCTTTGTTCTGAGAATCTCGATCTCGCAGTTGTTGCGATCCAGCTGTCCCTGAAGGTAGTCTGACTCAGACCCGTATCCGGTGTCAAGGAGGCTCTTGTTGACCTGATTCTTTGAATCAAGCTGCTCGGAAAGCGCACTCTGATAGTCAATCTGTGCAAGCCCAACCGAAAGATTGGTCCAATTCTCGTCCACAGCAGATCTGACTTTAGCCTTTGCGCTTTGGATATCAATCTGAGCATCCTGAAGTCCGCTGTCTGCCCTCTTTACGTTTCTTACAGCCTTTCCGCCGTCAAGGACTGTGGTCTTAAGGGCAACCGTGACGGTGGCACCCCAGTCATCCTTGCCGTACCAGTCTGTTTCCACAAACGGAAGCCTGCTTCCCGAATAATCGGCATTGACAACCAAAGCCAGATCAGGCTTCCAGTTCACAGAGGCTCCGGCTATGTCCTTTGCTGTCTGTGCGATTGAAGAAAGCTTTCCAAGAAGCTGGAAATTGGTCCTGCTGTCTGAAAGACATTTTGCACTCAGTGTGCTGTAATCTGCCTTGCAAAGGTTATCCAGGCTAGCATTGAAAGAGGCCTCATCAAACTCTATTTCGCCTGCAGACAGGTCCTTAATTCCGCTTAAGTTTCCTAACTCGGTCATCATTAGAAGCACCTGCTGATCAATCTGGGCTTTTGCGACATCAAGCTGTCTTGCCTGGACTTTGACGCCAAGGGCATCGGAAGCAAGCATCATTCCGTTCTTCTGGGCATCATCTGCAAGCTGAACAAGGCGAGAAACTATTTCCGTCTGTTTTGAAAGAAGGCTCTGAATCTGAAGAAGATAATGAAGAGCTGCAATTCTTGTATTCAGCTCGGTCTGAGCCTTGTCCATCGCATCCTCAAGCTGCATCAGCCTTGCTTCATAGATGCTCTTATAGAGTTTGACGGCGTTACTCAGCTTTCCCCATGTGAAAATCGGCTGGGTCATGGAAAGCGAGAACTGATAGTACATGCTCTCCTGGCCTTTATATAGGGTGATATAGTCGTTCTTGACTCCGTAGGCTGTTGTGTCGATATAATCGCCGAGGTTTATACGGATCGGATCTATCGGGTTGGCAATGTAGCTTCCTGTGACCGTCAGGTCTATCGTGGGGCTGTAGCCGCCTTTTGCATCACGTACATCAAGATCCGCCTTTGTCACCTCTTCCCTAGCCTTCAGGATATCAGGATTCTTTGCCAGCATCGAGGATGAAAGCTCATCCACCGTATAGGCCGCTACACCTGCAACAACGAGAATACTAAGAATGAAAATAACAATTGTTTTCTTCATGCTAATCATAAAACAGGCATAGAGCTTCTAACTATGGTTCCCAGTGCTGTACTGGAAACTTCCGGAGTATAACTGAACGAGTAACCATCATAGTTTCCGGGACCAGTATACTCGCCAGTGAATATGCCTAACGTTACAGTTAGATTCTTTCCAGTAAATGAATCCCAGTCAGTAATTAAAGGATGACTATCTTTGTTGACAGTAACGGTACTTGAGTTTCCCACACCACTAAACTCTCCGTGAACGTATAAAACGCTCGTAGATGCAATTATTTGTGTGGCATAGGTAAGAGTATTTGCATCGATGGTTTCCTTGAAAGGATACCAATTGTCATCCGTTCCTTTATAAGCAAGCCAAACAGGAACATTGTCAAATACATCTTTCGAGGTATCTGTATAGGGAACAACTTCGCCATCGATTCCACCGCTGAATCCCGGAAGAGTAAATTCAAAGTTTTTCATATACAAATTCACGTTACTCGTAAGTGAGTTAACATTGAAAGACGGAGCTTTGGTTTTATCTGCTATCACTTTTCCATCTTTTTCAGACATAACCCATTTAGTGCCATTGCTTTCAAGATACATTGTCACCTTGGCAATGGTTCCTTTCGCGTAGGCAATACGAACAGAGGTGTTTCCTGTTACAACAACTGTATCCGGGTCAGACGAGGTTTCTGCGTTTACCCAGTACGAGAGAGTTGCAGAAGAATCCATAGCTCTTCCGGTCGACACATCAAAGACCGTAATATTCAGCGTTGTGTAGTC
>JAGBRG010000104.1 GCA_017632495.1 Spirochaetales bacterium | reverse complement strand
TGGAATAGACATGGATGTCCTCAGGGGCAACGTAGTTCAGATAGATGTCGTAAATCGATGCGCTTATTTCCATGTAGCGCGCCATATGAGGCGGAGCCACGATGTAATCAAGCTCAAGCGACGGATCTGATGCAAGCTCGCTTGCACTGCACGATTTTCCGCGAAACCTTCCTCCGGGAGCATTGAGTCGGCGCTTTGTATTCACTTCCCTCACGGCCTGGACAACCTCGAAAAGTCTTGGACGGCCTGATACCCCGTGAGCCTTCAGAGCCGGTGAAACGGCAAGACAGATTGTTTTTTCCGTCCTGGATTTGTCGGCAACTACTAGGTTCGTGTCCAGAGCATCAAGCTTCATGGCACTGCATTCTACCGAGGCATAAAAGGATTTGAGGTCAATGGCAATGTATGTGCTGCACTCTCCCATGTGTCTTACTATATGTTAAGTATTGTGTTTATGCAACACTTATCATAACCGATCACGTGTCGAATGCAATCTGCACACGCAGGGAATCAGAAACAGAATCCCACAACAAAGATGCGCCAAGCTGCATCTTCATGCTCGAGGTAAATGCAAAGATTACCGGAGTAAATGAGAATCTTGCACTCAGCTGAGCCACATGGACAAAAGAGCCGGTTTGTGTCTGGTAATTTGCCGCATAGCTTGCATCAAGAGTAAAACGCTGCACATGAAGACCCAGAAACTGGATTGCCCTCTGAATCTCAAGACCATAGAGAATGACCGTAGCCTGTCCTGTGAGGCTTATGTTTTCATAGTTGCCCTCAAAATGGGCATCGGCCACCAGACGAAGCGGAAGGTTCGTAACATGCGGGCCATCGCATCTCCACCAAAGAAGAGACGGAAGAGTGACGCCTAAGGCAATGCCCGGAAGGAACATCGAAGAATAGACTTGAGCCGTATACTGGCGATACTGGTACGGACCCAGGCCTGTTTTTATCTTTCGGTCGTACTGTGCATAAAGCTTGTTGATGTGCCTTACCGCATAGTCTCCGGTGGAAGGAAGAATAAGTGTGATGTTGTTATAATCATCACCCACCTTTATGACCTCGTTGGGGTCTCGTAGCTTGAAAGTGTGGGAAACGCTTGCTGCGGGGCCAAGAAGCAGAAGACCCTTCGGAAGAGTGATTGGGCTGTCTCCCTTACCGGTACCGTAGGCAATGTCAAAAGAAACGGATACAGAAGTATCGCCGTTGAATGTGAACCTATAGGAACCGAGCACATTGCCGAATCCGTAACCGGCTGCGACCGAATTGACAAAGCTCAGTGTGGGATCGGCCGTGATATATGTAAGACCAAGACCCACAAGCTGTGATCCGCTTAAGGCAAATGCGGATGTGGTATACGGAAGAAGCGTTCCGTCCATGAAGTAATTAAGAGGTCTGTATTTTGCAGAGGCATTAGCCAGATTTGACGCAGAAGGTCTTTGAATCTCTGTCATGGAAGTTGTCAGAACAAGCTCTGAATCAGAGATAAGAAGACTCTCGGAGTCCAGAACCTGCATCCTGTCCTTTTCAAACATATGGGCAGAGAAATAGACCTTATCATCAACTCTGACCGGATCGCAGGTGCCACCCAGCACATCAGCATCAGAAAGCCTCATGTAGTATGCTCCGCCTGACAGTGAGATTTCTCCGTAGCGGCCCATGTTGGTGGCCTTTGCATCGTCGGGGTACCAGGAAAAGCACAGAATCTCATCGTTGCCTGTTTTTCCTAAAGACAGACGCATTATCTCAAGGTTCTGAGGATTGTCCAAAAGCTTCACGCTCATGTCAGACAGATTCAAGATGGCTATGTTGTACTTAGCATCATAGCTCATGATGAAAGCCACCTTGTTCTCACCGAAGCGGACGAAATCAGATACATGGACATCATGGCCGAGCCACATCGACTTTCCAGGGACCTCGGTAAAGCTATCGGATGTGTAAAGATCAAGGTAGACGTTAAGGCCGCTGTTTTCCATCAAAAGAACACACTCTTCACCGTCCAAGGTGACAAACGCACCGTCATGCGGGATGCGGTAGTCGGATCTGAAGGTATGAAGGACCTTGGCACTGTCTGCAGATATGTCATAAACTCTGACACCCGAATCCTCGCTCGAGACAAAAGGAATGATTAGGCGCTTTGCATCGGATGAGATGCTTAAAGAGGGATTTTCTGTGGGAAGAGTCAAGACAGAGGAACAAGACGTCATATCAGGTGAAATCTTCATGACGCTGTATGTTGACAAATCGTAGAAATAGATACAGCCGTCTGAAGAAAGCCTTAAGGCCGAGTAGCGGCCGTTTCTGGGAAGAGCTTCAAGAGTCGGGGCTTCTATTACAGACGTTGGAACCTCGACCCACTCATAGAAGTCTTGCCAAGCTTTATCCACATCCTTTCCGATATGATCTCTGATGACAAGACCGGGATTCGGCCAAAGTTTGAAGTTGGCAAAATCCCTGTAGATTGCAGAGACGATATCTTTGCCGTAGGTTATTGAAAGATATTCCAAAAATGCGGCTGAAAACAGATACGGCAGGGCACCAGATGGGTATGTATCACGCGAACCTGAGATTTCGACCCAGTTCGGAAAGCACCCTTCCAGCTTGGCCTGTCTTACAATCTGCATGGCATATGAACTGTTGAGCCTTCCGTCTCCGTCTTCACTTTCGAAATAAACGGCTCCGCCCTCTGCCAGAGACCGATACATATAAAACGCAGACTCCATTGAGACACTGTCTCCGAACACCTTGGAAAGAGCATTGAAAAATGGTCCTCTGATGTTGTACTCAAAAGCATGTGTCAGCTCATGTCTGAAGACATTAAGAAATGTCTGACTTGTGAGCATGCCTATATCGGAAACGGTGTCGTACATGACAATCCTGTTTGAAGGATAGTTTGTGTAGTTTGCGTTGAAATCTTTGTATCTTGAGGTAATTACGACGGGGATGTGGATCTTCGGATCTGTTCCGAAAGACGAGACAAGAGAGTCATAGATTTCCTCGCAGTTTTCATAGATAAGCGAGGCAGTCTCCATGCAGATATCGTCATAGATGATGTCAAAGTGCTCTGTCTTGGCGACTCTGACATCAGAAAGAGAACCTCCCATGACAGAAGCGGACAGAGAGAAAGCAAATACCGACAGTAACAGTATAATCGATAGTTTTTTCATGAGACTAAATCAGACCTGAAGCAGTTCTTTTTTCTTATCTATCACAGAAGCCTTCTTCAAAAGCTCCTTTGCAGTTTTTATGTTGTTTTCGATATTGTCGAAGATCGACTCAACATCAGTCGTGTTGTTTTCGGCCACCTTGACTATGGCATCCCTGCAGAGGTCGGGAATCCTCTCAACAAGGCCCTTGGCCGAGGCCACATCAAGATCTCCTCTGTCATCGAACAGATACATGTTCATGATCTTAGATGTTCTTTTCTGTGCTTTAATGACCTTCTTCA
>JAGBRG010000009.1 GCA_017632495.1 Spirochaetales bacterium | reverse complement strand
TTCTCAGGCGCCCCATAAAAAACCGCTTTTTACGATCGTTTTTTTACTATGTGCCCTATGTGACGCTTTCTGTGATGACTTTCCCGGCAATAGTAAATGCCACAGACAGCCCCGTATCGGGTGCTTTGGCTTTTGCCGCAGGCCTTATTCTTTCATGGATTGGGGCGAACATGATCACAGTATCGGCAGCATGCTGCGTCGTGGTCTTTATCGCCGAGCTTTTTATCTGAACTATCTTCCGATTTGCATCTTCTTTTCCATGTAGTCAAATGCCTTTGAGACAATTGCGTTCATGACAAAATAGAAGATTCCTGCGATGAAAATGGGCATGACCGAAAAGATTCTGGCACTTGCATTCTGGGCAGAGCGAAACAGTTCTGCAATTCCGATTGTCTGTGCAAGGGCCGTGTCCTTGACCAGTGTAACAACTTCGTTGCCTATAGACTGCAGGACCATTCTGATGACCTGTGGAAGCTTTACAAAGAAGAATTCATCGACTTTTCCCAGGCCCAGGACATAGCAGGCCTCGTGCTGGCCGATGTCGATGCTCTGAAGTCCACCGCGGTATATTTCGGCAAAGTATGCGCTGTAGTTCAGCACAAAGGCCACGATACAGGCGGTGAACCTCGGAAACGAAACCCCGAACAGGTAGAACGGGGCAAAATATACAAACAGAAGCTGCAGAATCAGAGGCGTTCCGCGCATTATCATTATATAGATGTTGACCGGAATGCTTATTATCTTATGCCTGCTCATCTTCCCGGCCGCAACGACAAAACCGAGCGGAAGCGAGAAGATGAGAGTCAGAAAGAATATCCTCAGTGTGGCACCGAGAGATGAAATCATCTGCAGGACAATCTGGTTCATGTCTTACTTTCCGATGACTGTGATGTCGGCTCCGAACCACTGAGTAGCGATTTTGGCCATTGTTCCATCGGCGGCCATGTCCTTCATAGCCTTGTTCACAGCCTCTGCAAGAGCCTTCTCACCGAGTCTGAATCCTACTGCATACTCTTCGTTGGCAAGGCCCTGTTCCAGAATGCGCATGGGCTTTGCGGACTGCTTGATGGCGTAGTTGGCAACAAGAAGGTCCATAAGAACTGCATCGCATCCGCCGGCCTGGAGGTCCATCAGGGCTGTGAGGTTGTCCTTAAGCTCTATGACGCTCTTAAGGGACGCCTGGAAATCGGGTGAGTCGGCAAGGGCATCGGCTGCAGAAGATCCTGCCTGAAGGCCCACGGTCTTTCCCTTGAGGTCAGAGAGTGTCTTGTAAGGTGAGTCGTTGAGGACGATCAGAACCTGAGCGTTGTTTACATATGCATCGCTGAAAGTAAGGCTCTTCTTTCTTTCCTCGGTCACTGTGAAGCCGTTCCAGATGCAGTCGATCTGCTTTGTGGCAAGCTCCTGCTCCTTGGCGTTCCAGTCAATCGGCTGAAGGACAAGCTTGATGCCCAGGCGCTTACAGACTTCCTTTGCAACATCAATGTCAAATCCGACAATCTCGTTGTTCTCGTCACGGTATCCCATGGGAGGGAAGGAGTCATCAAGACCCAGGACGAGGTTTCCCTTTCCTTTAATATACTCGAGGCTGTTGTCAACGCCACTTTCCTTCGCTCCTGATGCGAAGACTACTGCTGCACATAAAACCAGCAAAAGAACAAAAACGGTTTTCTTCATATTAATCTCCATGACGGCATCTTGCCGCCTAGGTTATTTTGTCACCTTTGGGCACAGAGTGTAAATAGCGAATACAATATTTTATGCATATGAAGTGGCATTTATTTGCATGAATCTACAAAAATGATAGGAAACTGCCCTTTAAATCGTAATTTTTTTCAGTTTTATTGAAAAAGGTATGGACATTATCAGGCAAAAGTGCGACTATCACACTCGTTAACGAAACGTTTCTGTAGTTTTATGCAGAAAATTCGGATGAATTTGAATAAAAATAAGAAGTTTAGAGGTGAAACATGAAAAAACTTGCAATTCTTCTTTTAATCGCAGCAATCTGCATGCCAATCTTCGCATCAGCTGCTTCAGAGCAGACAAGCACTGCAACTGCAGCCGACTACTCCAAGATGTCACTTGATCAGCTCAAGAGCGCCATCAAGACAGTCAAGAACGGAACACTGACCGTTGCAACATCTCCGGACTTTGCTCCGTACGAGTTCTATGCAATTGCCGATGACGGAACACCGACACTCGCAGGTTTTGACATGAGCCTCGCACAGTATATCGCAGACTATCTCGGACTTAAGCTCGATGTCATCCCGATGGACTTCGATGGAACCCTCCTGGAGCTCCAGAACAAGAACGTCGATTTGGGAGTTGCCGGCTACTCACCGGATCCGGACAGAGCAGAGGCCATGGAGTTCTCATCAATTTACTATGAAGGCGGACAGTCATTCGTCACCACAAAGGCAAATGCTTCCAAGTTCAAGAGCCTTGAGGACACAAACAAGAAAGAGTACTCAGTCGCAGCCCAGACAGGATCGATTCAGATGAAGCTTGCTTCTCAGTTCTCACCCAATGCTGACATCATCGCACTGACAAAGGTCACCGACATCATCGCCGAGCTTATCACAGGTAAGATCAGCGGAGCCTACATCGAGACCGCAGTTGCTGAGTCCTATTCAAAGAACTACCCGGATCTTGCAATCGTTCTTGATGTTCCTTACGAGTCAGAAGGATCTGCAATCGGAGTTTCAAAGGGCAAC
>JAGBRG010000103.1 GCA_017632495.1 Spirochaetales bacterium | reverse complement strand
TGTCACGCCTTCGGGGAGCTCGATGGAGTCGGCGTTGGCCATGAGGGAGAACAAAAGCATCTGGATTCCTCTGTCCAGGCCTGATCCGTCGGGTGCGACCTGGCCATTAAAACCCTGACCGTCAAAGCCGGGCCCGCCCTGGCCGCCGAAGCCCGGACGACCCATGTTGGCACCGACGTTCATTCCGATGTAGCCCTGGGATACGGTGTTCTCCGTCAGATCCATGGTGATCACCTCTTCGCGGGTCTTGAATGTGGCTCCGAAAGGCACGATGCCCTCGGGATATTCGGTGGCAAAGGCGCCCTTTGCGATGGTGTAGCTTTCACCTTTGACGAAGTTTTCGGATCCGAAGACGATGGAGGTGAGGCTGTCGACGCCGTAGGGGACCACAAAGCCTGTGACTACTTCGCCTGCGGAGTTCAGGACGGCAATCTGGTCACCGGCGTAGAAGGTGCTGTCTCCGTATGCGATGGAGTACCCTGTGGTGGCCGAGCTCTTTGGCATGTTGTTTCCGTTTCCGGCTCCCACGTAGGTGCCGCCTGTGTATGTGAAATTGCTGTCGTTGTCGCAGTCAAAGGCCTGCTCGCGTGACGATGACATTGAAACCACGGTGCCTCCGTTGATTGCGATGGTCCCGTTGGAGTCGATGGAGTCATTTTCTGATGCAAAGGCATAGACAAAGCCTCCGTTGATTGTCACGGCGTTTGTGGCATTGAGCGAATCATCGGTTGTGAAAAGCACGATGTAGCCGTCATTGATGATAAGCTCGTTCTTGGCTTCGATTCCCTCAGGGCTGAGAGACTCCTCGTCGGAGATCTCATACGGGGTTCCGTAGGTGTAGATGTAAATCTCTCCGCCGTTGATATAGACGTTCGGAATCGGGTCGTCTGAGGTGTCCTCTGTGGTGGCATCCTCGGAGAGCTTCCATCCTGCTGTGATTCCTTTTCCGACAGATTCGATGTTCAAAACACCGCCGTTGATCTTCACATAGCCAAGACCTGCGCCTGTGCCTTCGACTCCGTTGACCTTGATGCCCTTTGACTCGGAGGCATGGACGCTGCCCTGGGCAAAGATGTTAAGATAGCCGCCGTTCATTTCAAAGAAAAGGTCAGCGCTGATCATGTTGCCCTGGGCGCTTTCATCGCCGATTATCATGATGTCTCCGCCGTTGACGGTAACGCCTCCGTCGGCTTTGATTCCGTGCTTCTTGTAGACGAAGATATCAAGTGTGCCTGAGTCGCTTCCGTCAAAAACAATGTCTCCAGATGCGGTGATTACACCTTTTTTCGTATTGTCTGCGCTGTCTGAGACTGTGTTTTTGCTTCCTTCTGCAAGGCGGATGAAAGCCTTTGTGCTGCTCTTGAGCTGGATTGCGGGAAGATTTTTACCTGTGATTGTCACTCCGTTTAAAAGGAGGATGTAGTTTGCGTTGTCGCTTTTGACAATCAGAGATCCGTCGAGGTTTCCGCTGAGAGAAATCTCAACCAGAGTGTTTCCTGTGTAGATCAGCTCCAGGTTTCCGTCGCTGTCAAAAGCTGTTGTGACAAGGTCGGAGCTGCTTTTGCCTGTGCCAATGTCCACCGATGCGATCTTGGTTGCAACGATCTCGGAAATACCCGAGGCAAATGCCATGCCGACTAGAAGTATTGAAAAAGTAAGCAGAAGGAATATGCGTTTCATGTGGTTCTCCTTGGGTTTTCTTGTATGCGTTCGGCGCTTTTACGGCGCTTGTTACGTTTCTTCTTAGCAGAACATTTACCGAATCCCGGGCATGTGCACAACAAAATCGGTTCCAACTTCACATTTCCACACAAAAGTCCCTATACTGAAGCCGTTATGGCAAAGATGTGTCCCAAAGCCGGCGCCTGCGGGGGTTGTGCACTCAATGGAATAAAGTACTCGAAGCAGCTTGAAAGAAAGCAGGCCCTTGTGGAAGACCTTCTTCTGCCGTTCGGACCCGTTGCGTCGATTCTGGGCATGAGCGAGCCTTTCTTCTACCGCAACAAGGTCCAGTCCGTGTTCGGCTACGACAAAAAAGGCGAGATTGTCAGCGGAATCTACCGTGAGGGCACCCACAAGCTCATCCCCGTGCGCGACTGCATGATTGAAGACCAAGAGGCCGACGCCGTACTTGCCACCATCCGCGATCTTGTCAAAAGCTTTTCCATCCCGCCGTACGACGAAGATTCCCACACGGGGGCAATCCGTCATGTCCTGATCCGCCGTGCCGTGGCAACCGACCAGACCCTGGTGGTCCTGGTCTCAGGCAGCCCCATGTTCCGCCCCAAAGACGCCTTTGTCCGCGAGATTGTGCGCCGCCACCCCTCCGTGAAAACGGTCCTCTTGCACATCAACAACCAGGACACTTCGATGGTCCTGTCCGACGGCCCCATCCGCACCCTTTATGGCGAGGGCTTCATACAGGACAATCTCTGCAATCTGTCATTCAGGATCTCGGCCCGAAGCTTCTATCAGGTCAACGCCACCCAGGCGGCCAAGCTGTACACCATCGCAATGAGAATGGCCCGTTTTAAGGGTAATGAGAATGTAATTGATGCATACTGCGGGACCGGGACCATCGGTCTGATTGCCTCGTCCTGGGGAGCCGGCCATGTGACGGGCATCGAGCTGAATCCGGATGCCGTGGAGGATGCCGTTTTCAATGCCTCGCTGAACAATCTTCAGAACGTTTCCTTCATCTGTGCAGATGCCAGCGTGGAGATGAAAAAGATGGCAAAAGAGGGGGCAAAGGTGGATGTGGTGTTCCTGGACCCGCCCCGAAGCGGCAGTGACGAGCGCTTTCTGGCCTCGCTGATTAGGCTTGCACCCAAGACGGTGATTTACATTTCCTGTAATCCCGAAACGCTTGCACGCGACCTTAGATACATCACCAAGATGGGCCCCTACAAGATGGTCGGCGCCCAGCCTGTGGACATGTTTCCGCAAACGAGCCACATTGAAAGCTGTGTTCTTCTGGAGCGCACAAGCTAAATGATTTCCTGACGGGCTCTCCCGTGCCAAGAGAACAGATTGATATTACTCGTGAAACTTGATACAATAGTAAACCTATTGGATTAGTAGGTGATTATGAAT
>JAGBRG010000102.1 GCA_017632495.1 Spirochaetales bacterium | reverse complement strand
AGCGAGGAAGACAAATCCCGCGTCAGGCTCTTTCTTAAGGGCTACTGGGAGCACTGCGACCTTCCCGCCGCCGAGGTGAAGCTTCTGACAGGCGATGCCAAAGCCGCATTGATGTACGTTACAGGCACAGGATTATCTGTCGAGGAAGCATCTAAAAGGCTTTCCAGTGAAAACCTCGGAGGCTTTTATGCCCACAAGGCCATTTCCTGGTATCCCCTTGATGATGCTGCCAAGGTCTATCCGCTTTCAATCAAATCCGGCAAGATGCCTATTTTCAGACTCAGCTGCTACCTGAAAGACGATGTTGTTCCTGAAATTCTTCAGATCGCACTTGATTTTACCATCAAGCGCTTTCCCAGCTTTGCCACAATAATCAGAAAGGGCATCTTCTGGCACTATCTGGATTCTGTAAAGCGCCGCTTCCCTGTGATGAAGGACTTTGGCGTCCCGTGCCAGCCTCTTAAAATCGCATCCGTAGGCTCACAGTCCTTCAGGGTCTTGTATTACAAAAACCGCATCAGCGCGGAGTTCTTCCATGTGCTGACAGACGGCTCCGGCGGCCTTATCTTCCTTAAGACACTTGTATCTGAATACCTTCACATCCTGGGAGCCCCCAAGGTCAAAGGAAGCGGAGTCCTGGACATCAATGAGCCGCCTGTTCTTACCGAGCTTTCCAACGATTTTGAGCGCCTCTGTCCCAAGACAAAGAAAAGCGGAGGCTTTGCAGGACCTGCTGCCCTTCAGATGGGAGGAAGACTTTCCAAGAACACCCCGTGCAAGGTTGTCCAGCTTGTCTACGATGCGGACGATCTTTTAAAGTGCGCCCATGACAAGGGAGTTTCAGTCACGGCTTTAGTCCTTTCGATGATGTTCCTTGCCAACAGAAGTGCAACCGAGGTCAACAAGGGAATGCTTCAGTTCCAGGTTCCTGTGAACATGAGAAAGTTCTTCCCCGAATCAGATTCGCTTAGAAACTTCTCAATGTACTGCAGCATAGACCTAAACCCTTCCGAGGTAAACAAAATCGATGAAGTGGCACCAAAGGTCGCAGAGCAGCTTAAGCAAAAGACAACATTCTCAGAGATGTCCGTCATGATGACAACAGCAAGGCGCCTTGTCACATCGGTCAAGCTCGTTCCCCTATTGATAAAGGCTCCGATTGCCCGCATCATCTACGGCTTTTTAGGAGACAGCAGGTTCTCCAACACCCTGTCCAACCTGGGAAAAGTAGAGATGCCATCTGAGCTTAGTGACTATATCCAGGGCTTTGACTTCATACTTGGAACCTGCGTCGTAAGCCGCGCTTCTTGTGCACTGTGCTCGTTCGGAAACAACACGGTTCTTTCTGTGTCCAAGAATACGAAGGACCCCTCGTTCGAGGAGCGTCTTGCCGCACTTTCTGAAGAACTGGGAATCAAACCCAGAATTGTGGAGACACCGCTTTATGGCTGATATCAGAATCGAATATTCGGACAAAACAAAAGGAAGTCTCTTTCTTTTCTGGCTCAGGCGTGTTCTGAAGGTGCTCACTTTCATGGGACTTCTGACATGTCCTATTGTCAACTATTACACAGGCGGCAAGGCCTGGAGCGTCATTGCGGACGT
>JAGBRG010000101.1 GCA_017632495.1 Spirochaetales bacterium | reverse complement strand
TCTTGTTCCAAGACCGATCTTCTCGCCGTGTGAAAGAGTTTCTTTCCATCTGACGTTCGGATTGCTGTCAGTGAAATGGTCATGATGGCAGTGCCAGTGAGGATCTGCAAGATTATCTCCAAGCTGGCTGTTACGAACAGGAGTTGCCTTCTGACAAAGGTCTACACAGGCCTGATCCAATGCCACAGGGTCATAGGAAGCCAGCATTCCGATGTTAGGAAGAATCGGAGCATCATTTTCATCATGGCAGTCACAGTTTGGTGATACATCCATAATCATAATGATGTGGAAGTTGGGCCTTCCGTTTATAACGGCCTTTGTGTATTCGGCCATCTTGCAGCACAGAACTTCGTTGGCTGCATCGAACTGAGCGCTGATTGCATCAAAGTTACATGCACCTATACATCTTCCGCAGCCCTTGCAAAGGTCCTGGTCAATGTGTGCCTTGCGGTCAGGACCGTATGTTATTGCGTCACTTCCGCAGGAAGCGGCGCATTTTTTGCAGCCCCTGCAAAGATCCGGATCAACTGCAGGTTTTCCCTGGTCATGCTGAGCCATCTTTCCGGCACGGCTTCCGCAGCCCATTCCGATGTTCTTGATGGCTCCGCCGAAACCGGTGTTCTCGTGTCCTTTGAAATGAGAAAGGGAGATGAAGATATCAGCATCGGCCACAGCACGTCCGATGAGGGCTGTCTTGCAGTACTCACCGCCTGGAATCGGGAGCTCTACATCGTCTGTTCCCTTAAGGCCGTCTGCGATGATGATCTGACAACCTGTGGTCACGGAATTGAAGCCGTTCATCTCCGCACAGGCAAGATGGTCAACCGCATTCTTGCGGCTTCCGGGATAAAGAGTGTTGCAGTCTGTAAGAAACGGTTTTCCACCAAGCTCCTTAATCACATCGGCTACTGCCCTGACGTAATTAGGCCTGAGATATGCGCAGTTTCCAAGCTCTCCGAAATGCATCTTGATTGCGACGAACTTTCCGTCAAAATCAATTTTCCCGATGCCTGCGGCCTTGATGAGCTTCTGAAGCTTAGACGGCTGACTTACACCGATCTTTGTTCTGAAGTCAGTAAAATATACTTTTGATTTTTCCATTATCTACTCCTACACCAATCCTGAATAAGATAAAAAATGTATGTGTCCATTATAGTGGGAAAAAGGTGCAATTTGACAATAAAAAAACCCGTTTCATTATATAAATTTATGGCATTCGGCACGTTTTTATAATATAATTATATTATCTGAATCAGTAATTCAGTTGGGGAGTTTTCAATGGAAACCGACAACCTTGGAAAATATGACATCAAAGCCGCTGTAAGATGCTTTGCAATCCTGGATCTGGCAATTGAACAGACACGCCCGCTTACCATTCAGGATGTGTGTGACAAGCTTGGTGTAAACAGCAACATGGCGTTCAGGATGCTCTCAACCCTTGTATCCACCGGATACCTTTCGAAAGACGAGCACACTGATACCTATACAGTCAGCCTTAAAAGTCTGAAGCTCTCTGCCCGTGCACTTCAGTCTCTGGAAATCAGAAAGGTTGCCATGCCTTCTCTGGAGCTTTTATGGAGCCAGTTCCCGCTTGCAAACGGAAACCTGGGTGTCATGTATGAGGATGAGATACTGATAATCGACCGCATTGACAGCCAGAGTATTCCAAGAACTCATTTCACCCCGGGCAAGAAGGTTCCCTTCTACTGCTCAGGCCTTGGAAAAGTCCTTGCAAGCTCATTGTCAGACAAGGAGATTGACGCTCTTATCAGCCGTACAAAGATAAAGCCTCTTACCAAGTACACCATCACAGACCCTGTGCTTCTTAAGAAGGAGCTTTTAAAGGTCAGAGAGGAAGGAGTCGGAAGGGACCGTGAGGAGCTTGCCCTTGAAGACAACTGTGTGGCCGTTCCGATTATCAACAACAAAGGAAAGACAGTCTGTGCAATAAGCCTCTCTGCCCTTTCATCCAATATGAAACGCGAGGCTTTGGAAGCTGCGGTTCCTAAGCTTAAGGAAACAGCTTCCGCAATCGCATCCCTTATGGGTTATTGATTACAACTTTTTATGAATAAAAAATGAAGGCCGGATCTTTTGAACCGGCCTTCATTGTCTTTGTCTTTTGCTGATCAGTCAGCAATCTTTGTTCCGGAAAGCTTTGCGTAGTACTTTGCAAGACCGCTGTGGTCGTCGCTTCCGTTTCCGTCAGCATGCAGAGTCTCGAACATCTCCTGAACCTGTACTGTCAGCGGAAGAGGAGATCCGCAGACGTGACCTGTCTCAATAGCATTGTTCAGATCCTTGATGTGGAGGTCGATTCTGAAACCGGGCTTGAAGTTGTCGTCCATCATCATCGGAGCCTTGGCGTTCATGACTGTGCTTCCTGCAAGTCCGCCCTTGATGGCCTCGAATACGAGGTGCGGATCAACTCCGGCCTTC
>JAGBRG010000100.1 GCA_017632495.1 Spirochaetales bacterium | reverse complement strand
TGCAATCACGGTCGCTGCTGTCTCGTTTGTGGCCTATATCATCGCAGGTATCATTCCGAACTGGCTGATTGTCCTTCCGATTGCAATCGCAATGATGATCGGAACTCTGTTTGTCATCAGAAACAAGGTTGCCAAGAACGCCTGAGCCGGTTTTCTGAGTTTTAATTGCTTTTCTGTCAGCCCGGTTTGCATTTTTTTGCCGACCGGGCTGATTATGTCAGTCCAATTGCATTTTTTTTTCAAAGTAGGCTGACGGAAAGCAGTCTGTGAACTGACAAGCACATTCTTTTGATGTATTATTTCAATTGATGAAAAAGCTGTCTTTTTCCGTCTTGTTATTTGCATTTTGTCTCGCTTCGGTCTTTGCCATCAGCATCAACCATGCAGAGGAGGTGCATTCGTTCGATTCTGTTCCCATGCTCAACAGGTATTTTGACATGACGGATGACGGAAACTCCGATTACTGGGACAGCTATACAATATCTCTTCTTACAATATCCCAGGGCGGGCCTGTGTATTCATGGTTCGGGCACTCGGCCTTTCTGGTTACGACTCCCACGGGACGCAACATTGCCTTTGACTACGGCACGTTCTCGTTTGCAAGCGATGACTTTATCAAGAACTTCATCATGGGCCGTCTTTGGTTCGTGTGCCTTTCTTCATATGCGGACCTTCGCATGGCGGAGCTTGAGGACGACGGGCGAAATGCCACAACTGTGGTTTTGCCTCTTACAGCCGCCCAGAAGAAGGCCATAGTCCGTTTCATGGATGAGAACACAAGGCACGAAAACCGCGACTATCTGTATCATCACTATAACGATAACTGCGCAACAAGGCTCAGAGATATCATAGACAGGGCAACGGAAGGGGATTTTAAGAAGTGGGCACAAAGCCGCAAGGGCTACACTTTCCGCCAGCAGGCATCGCGCGCTTTGTCCAGAAACCGCTTCATCCAGTGGGGCCTTGAGTTTCTTCAGAGCTCGAAAATAGATAAAGAAGCCACACTCTGGGACGAGATGTTCCTGCCCGATGTTCTTGAAAAAGCCGTGATGGAGTACTTTGGCCTTAAGAATACAGTTGTGGTGGACAACGGCTCTATGTATCCGGCGGTGCCCGACAAGCCACAGAACAACATTCTGTTCTCTGTTCTTTTCGGTCTTGTCCTGGGCGGAATTTCGGTACTTCTGTGGTATCTGGGCTTTGACAGGGCCAACGGAATCTACAGAGGCATTATTCTTTTATTCTTCGGAATTCTGGGCTCGGTCCTTCTTTTCATGATGAGCTTCACAAACCACGATGTGACCTGGTTCAACGAGAACATCGTTTTTGTAAATCCGCTTCTACTTGTTCTTGGAATCCTTTCGTTCTTCAAGAAGGAGAGGGTGGTAAGGCTTTGCAGAATCTGTTTCCGAATTCTTTTGGGCCTGATTCTTATGCTGGTTGTCCTCAAGCTCATAGCTTCAAGGATCTTCTTCCAGCAGAACTGGAGTGCCATCATCACAATGGCCCTGTTCTATATTCCTAACACTTTCAAGTCCCGTAAATCGGAATCCTGATTCCAGGGACAACAACATTTCTGAAATTAAATATCAAATTAATCCTCTTTGTCGTGAAAAATGATTTACAAATTGCATTTACAAATTGATAGGTGCGTGCTACCATAAACTTGATTTATACAGACAATTTTTATCCTTTACAGGATTTTTGCCCGTAATAAGTCTGTACAAAAGGAGTTGATATGAAGAAGGCTTACCTTATCGTACTGTTTGTTCTTCTGTTTTCCGTTCTTCTTGTTTCCTGCGGAGGGATTTCCAAGGACAAGGCTGTAGACATTGCCTTAAAGAGCATCGGAACATCCAAGGTCTATGTCCAAAAGTGGGAAGTAGAGCTTGACAAGAGCACAAGTCCTGCCGTCTACAAGGTCACCACCTGGAGGGAAGGCAAGTACATCATCAGCGTTGATTCCAAGTCCGGTGAAGTCGTGAAAACTGATTACTTTCCTGAAAACTGAGCACTAACTCAAAAGGAGATATGATATGAGAAAGGGAAAATTCAATCTGCTGACTCCCGAAAACGCATGGCGCGTTCTGGGAGTCTTCATTGTCCTTACCCTGATTTTCAGTGCCATTGCAGGTCTGACAATCACCAGGGGCAACAAAGTCATCATCAAGAACATCACTCTTGATGTCCGTGGCGCCGCTCTGAATTTCGAGCAGTATGAGCCCAGGAACGTCGACAGCGAGGACAGCCTTCCTGCCATCATCCTGTTCCATGGCGGATCAGAGAGCCTGGCAGCCAGCAACATGGTCGCCTGGGAGCTTGCAAAGCGCGGCTTTGTCGTACTGAACGCAAGCATGTACGGTTGCGGTCTTTCAGAGCAGCCGGCAATCACCGAGGACGGCTTCAGGGAAGAAAACTACTTCCGCGGCGGATCTCAGGGAATGTATGACATTTTCGAGTACTGCAAGAACGTCAAGTTCATCGATAACTCACGAATCGGTGTCTGGGCACACTCAGCAGGTGCTTTGGGAAGCGCAGCAGTCGTGAACCTCTCAGGTGCATATCTCACCCTCAGCGACCGCATGTTCAACGTCCTTCATGACAGATTCGGAGTCGAGGTCACAGCCGAGCAGATTCAGAGCGCAGATCCTGATGCTTTAGCAAAGGACAAGCTCAGCAAGGAAGACTTTGCAGTATATACATCACTCAAGGCCACAGAAGAGAAGGCCGTTTCCGAGTATCCGAAGGGAGCCAGACTCTCACCGGGCGGAAACTTCAACAAGAAAATCAAGGTCGCAGGCGTCGAAGTCATCAGAGATCCGCAGCTCAACGTCATGTCAGGTGTAGGTGTTCACGAGGATTCGGGTTATCTTGAGAGCGGAAAGACCGAGCGCTACCAGCAGACCTTCCATGTTGACGAGGCAAAGAGAAACGGCTGGTATTATGAGCCGGATCTTTCAGTTGATCCCAACGGAAAGGGCCAGTACATCGGTCAGATCTTTGACACGACAATCGCCAACTCAGCACTTCTTGCCAAGGTTATTTCTGAAAACCGCGCAAGACTGTTCTACAGCCCTGAGACAATCCATAACGGAAACCTCTGGGATGCCAAGGCAGTCACAAAGACCTGCGAGTTCTTCAGCCAGGTCATGAACTGGAACAACGGTCCTATCGGCGATCCTGCATCCAAGCCTTATGACACAAAGTACGCAGGCGGAAGCTACTGGACACTGCTTTTCACAACTCTTGCAACATGCACGATGATCGCTTCTCTTATGGCACTTACTGCAATTCTTCTCGGAAGCAAGTTCTTCAGCACAGCTAAGTTCGGTCTTTACACTCCGACACTCAGCACAAAGAGCTCGAGCTTCTGGATTGCAATCTGCTTTGCAGTAGTTGCAGCCTTTGTCGGAACATGGATGGCATCAAGCGGTGACAGATCATTTACAATCTCCAATGCAACCAACACCAAGTGGCTGCCTTGGGAGCCGGGTCAGGTAAGAACCATGACCATGGTCATTGTAACTGCCGCTGTCGGAGCTGCACTGTTCACAGTCCTTTACTTCATCACAAAGAAGAAGGGCGGAACACTTGCAAAGTTCTCGTCAGTCCATCTCAACTGCGGTGTTGCAAATGCATTCAAGTCAATTCTGCTGGCAGTGATTCTGTTCGCAGCCTTCTACAACATGGCCGTCATCATCAAGGCTCTGTTCAATGCAAGATTCATGTCAGCCGACGGATCCTGGGAGCTTATGAGTCCTGTCGGATTCATGAGAACCCTCAAGTATGCAGTCATCCTGCTTCCGTTCACACTGGTAATCAGCACACTGAACAACATGTGGGCAATCAAGAACGTCAGCGACAGAGTAGACACTCTGATCAACGTGATCGCAACTTCTCTCGGAGCAGAACTGGTTGTCTGGCTCGCACTGGCAATCACATTCTCAACTGCAGGTCACGGAACAGTCTTCGATGTCCACACAATCCTTTCTGTAATCGTCATGGCTCCGATCATGAGCTACATCTACAGAAAGATGTACAAGGTCACAGGTTCTCCTTGGGCAGGTGCCGCACTTGTTGCACTGATTCTCGGATGGAGACTTGCCTCCTACGTATCGCACCAGTTCATCTACTACGGACCGGATCCGATCAAGGCATTCTGGGGTATCTACTGATAATCAGAAAATCCCCCTTAGTTCTTCAGGCTGTCGCTATTGCGGCAGCCTTTTTGTTTGGGGCGTCTGGTGCGTCTGGTGCGTCTGGTGCGTCTGAGGCATCTGGTGCGTCTGGGGCGTCTGGTGCGTCTGGTGCGTCTGGGCTGTCTGCGGCTTACTGTTTCTTTGTTTTTTCGGCTTATAGTTGCTGTTTATGAATAGTTGCCTGTTTTGTTCCTCTGTCCAGTCTGAAAACCGTTCCTCTGCATATGCCATGATCTGTTCTTTCGTCATGGTTTTATACAGATTTACGAGTTCCTGAACAGTTAGTCCGAACAGCTTCTGATATATGCTTCTGTCGTATGCCGGCTCCTGGAGCTTTCCGGTCTCAAACGCCTTGAAGCAGCTATGTGGAGCTCCTTTATCACTTTCAGTAAGCACCGACGGATTGTCATATGCATATTTGCCGAGATAGAAAAGAATTTTGATATCCCTGATTATCACGTAGACCGGGTATTTGCGGAAAACCTTCTTCTTTTCAGGATATTTCTTTCGTATATAGTAGCTTACATGCGAGTTCACTACCTTCATCACCTTGGAAATGACATCCCAGCTTGGTCCCATCAGAACATCATGGGTATGATTGGGCATAGTGACGGAAAACAGTACCGTCACTCCGTTTTCGGCACATGTCTTGCATAGTAAATCATGCCTGTACCGTGCTATGTCAGGATAGAAGATTGTCTCTTTTCTCCATGATTGCGATACTACATGATAGAAGTAGCCGTTCTTTTCAATGTCTCCCCGAGCCGAAGACCCTCTGTTCCCGCCGAAGTCCGAATCCTGCGGGCGCCGTAATGATTCAAAGCAAAGAAGTCTCATCTCTTTTCTCCTTTGCCATCTAATACAAAAAAAGTGTCGAAAATATTCTGGTTTTTTCGAAAAAAACACAAAAAAAAGTTAAGAATCAGTCAATCAGTTAGCCGCAGACAGCCCAGACACACCAGACGCACCAGACACACCAGACGCACCAGACGCACCAGATGCCTATTTCAACTTCCAGATAAGGTCGTTATACAGAAGCTCTTTTTCGAGGGACTCGACCGTGGTGTCCTTGCTGATATGGACGAACTCGATGTCCATGATTCTGGCCCAGTCACGGAGCATCTCGGCATCGACATCGTAGGAGAGCGTGGTGTGGTGGGCACCGCCTGTCAGAAGCCAGCACTCAAGACCTGTTGTGAGGTCGGGGAGGGCTCTCCACATGACCCTGGCGACGGGAAGGTTGGGCATCTTCATGATCGGCTTGACGGCTTCGATGTCCTGTACAATCAGGCGAAGGCGGTCGCCCATGTCGATAAGGGAAGCGACTATGGCCTTACCTGCCTTGCCTTCGAATACAAGACGGGCAGGGTCCTTTTCGTTCATGCCTATTCCCAGATGGTGGGTTTCGATTCGGGGTCTGTCTGCCGCAAGGGAGGGGCAGACTTCAAGCATATGGGCGCCCAGGCTGTACTCCTTGCCTTTGACAAGGTGGTAGGTATAGTCCTCCATGAAGGCAGAGCTGCCGTTTTCGTTTTTGCCCATGGCCTTGATGATGGCGGTCATGGCGCTGACCTTCCAGTCGCCCTCGCCGCCGTAGCCATAGCCCTGGGCCATGAGGTTCTGAGATGCAAGGCCTGGAAGCTGCTCCATTCCGTAGAGATCCTGGAAAGTGTTGGTGAAGGCCTTGCAGCCGTTTCTGTCCATCATTTTCTTCATGGCAATCTCTTCGCGGGCCTGGTAGCGGATGGCCTGGATGTTGTCAGTGGCAATGTCATACTTTGACTTATAGTCTTCCATCAGGCTGTCGATTTCACCTTCAGTGACTTTTGACATTTCCTTTACAAGGTCGCCTGTTGCCCAGGTGTTGACCTGCCAGCCGAGCTTGATCTGAGCTTCGACCTTGTCGCCTTCGGTTACTGCGACTTCTCTCATGTTGTCGCCGAATCTCATGACCTTCATAGTCTGTGAGGCTCGCACTCCGATACAGACGCGCATCCACTTTCCCAGGCGCCTTTGCAGCTCTTCGTCTTTCCAGTAGCCTGCGATTATCTTGCGGCTTGTTCTGAGTCTTGCTGCGAGAAAGCCGTGCTCTCTGTCGCCATGGGCACTCTGGTTCAGGTTCATGTAGTCCATGTCTATTTCGTTGTCAGGGATTTCCAGGTTGTACTGGGTTGCCAGGTGGCAGTATGGTTTCTGAAGATTGGTAAATCCGTTGATCCACATCTTGGAAGGGCTGAAAGTATGACACCAGGTTACGATTCCGTAGCAAGAATCATCGTAGTTGGCTTCTTTGATCACATCGGTGATCTGGCTGTTGCTCATGGCAGTGACTTTGTAGACCAAAGGATAGGGCAGGACTTTTGAAAGTTCCTTTGCCATCTCCTGGGCACGTTCTGCGACTGTTCTGAGAACCTCCTGTCCATACAGGTCCTGACTTCCGACTATGAACCAGAATTCCTTCTTCATTTATTTCCTCCCTGGCCGTAATAGGCGTTCTTTCCGTGTTTTCTGTAGTAGTGCTTGTCCAAAAGGCCCTGGCTTACGCAGGGGGCTTTGGGATCAAGTGTGATTGCGTGATAGTTCATGAAGGCAACTTCCTCCATGACAACTGCGTTGTGAACTGCGTTGGCAGCAGATGTTCCCCATGCAAACGGTCCGTGGTTTCTTACAAGGACTCCGGGAACGGCTGCGGCATCCTTGCCGCTGAAGGTCTCGATTATCACAAGACCTGTGTTTTTCTCGTATTCTCCCTTGATTTCGTCATCTGTGAGAGAGCGGGTGCAGGGGATGCTTCCGTAAAAATAGTCTGCGTGGGTTGTTCCCATGGGCTTAAGGGCGCATCCTGCCTGGGCGAAGCTTGTGGCCCAGCGGCTGTGGGTGTGGACAATGCCCATGACCGAAGGAAATGCCTTGTACAGCTCAAGGTGTGTGGGGGTGTCGCTTGATGGTCTGAGAGAGCCTTCCACTACGTTTCCCTGAAGGTCAACGACGACCATGTCGGAGGCCTTCATTTCATCGTACTCGACTCCGGAGGGCTTTATGACAACAAGACCCTTTTCTCTGTCGATAGCCGAAACATTGCCCCAGGTGAATGTGACAAGATTGTACTTGGGAAGAAGCAGATTGGCCGCAAGGACCTCTTCTTTGAGTTTTTCAAGCATGAAATACCTCCAGAGCGCGTTTTTCTATCTCAAGGACCTTTCTGTAGTCCTGTATGTATTTATCAAAGCCTTTGACCTCGTCGTCGCTTGCCATGATTGTCTCTGTCCTGCTTGAGCAGAAGACCTTGCTGTCAAGATAATCCTCAAGGCTCATGGATGATCCCCAGATCATATAGGCGCATAAAAGTGCCATTCCGTAGGGTCCGCCTTCGCCTGCTGTCTCCATGACGGAAACAGGAGCTCCGATTGCGGCGCTTAGAATCTTCTGTCCTGCGACAGGAGTCTTGAAGTAGCCTCCGTGGCCGAAGATCTTGTCTATGGCAACACCTTCCTCTCTGAGAATGTCCATTCCGATCTTGAGGGTGCTCATGGCGCTCATCATGTGGCTTCTCATGAAGTCGGCAAGGTTCACATGGTCATCAGGCCTGTGCAGGAAAAGAGGAATGCCTCCGTCAAAGTCCGTCACGCCTTCTCCCGAGTAGTAGTTACAGCTCATAAGGCCTGAGCAGTCCGGCTTTCCTTCAAGTGAGATGGAGTAGAGCAGGGAGAACAGGTCGTTCTTTGAGATGACTAGACCTGCACGCTGTGCAAACTGTCCGAAAAGGTTTATCCAGCTGTTGATGTCGGTGGTGCAGTTGTTGCAATGTACCATGGCAACGGCCTTGCCCGACGGGGTTGTGACCATGTCTATCTCGCGGTGGACCTTAAGTTTTTTGTCTGTTACGACCATTGCAAAGTCGCTTGTTCCCGCACTGACGTTTCCGGTTCCAAGACGTACCGAGTCGGTTGCAACCATGCCTGTTGCTGCATCTCCCTCAGGAGGAGCCAAAGGAATTCCATCTTCCAGCTCTCCGCTGGGATCCAGAAGTAAGGCACCTTGTTTTGTCAGCTTTCCGGCACTCTGGCCTGCCACCAGTACCTTGGGAAAGACAGCTCTTATAT
>JAGBRG010000099.1 GCA_017632495.1 Spirochaetales bacterium | reverse complement strand
TACAAGGTTCTGTCTTTCGGCAACCTTGCATCCGTGAGGGAGGCGTTCCGCATCACCAAGGCTGACCTTCTAATTCAGGATGTCATGCTTCCTGACGGCGATGGCTTTGATTTCGTTAAAGAGTTGAGAGAGACTGTCGATATCCCTGTGATCTTCATGACGGCCAGAATCGCCGAGGAAGACAGGATTCACGGGTTTGAGCTGGGTGCGGACGATTATATCTCAAAGCCGTTTTCTCCCAAGGAGCTTGTCCTGCGAGTCCAGGCCATCTTCAGGAGAATCGACGGAGGCAAGGAAGTAGACAGGGCGCACAAGAACACATACAAGGCTGAAGACGGGGTTCTTTGCTTTGATGAGATAGAGCACAAGGTGACTGTAAATGACCAGTCTGTGTCCCTGACAGCCGCAGAGTGGAGAATCCTGTGCCTTCTGATAGAGAACTCCTCGAGAATTCTTCCCAGAGCGGAGATTCTCAAGAAGTGCTTCGACTACACATCCGAATCCTATGAAAGGATTGCGGATACCCATATCAAGAACCTGCGTGCAAAGCTCGGTCCGTATCCATGGATTGAGACGGTGCGCGGATATGGATACAAGTTCATCGGTTATCCGATTGAGGAGAGATCCTGATGAGGAAAGTTTTCTTTCGTTATTTTCTGAGCATCCTGGCCATAGCGGTAGTAGTTCTGCTTGTCCAGTTCGGTATGCTGATTCTCCAGTACGGCGTGAGCCAGGAGAGGTGGAAGACCAAGGTCTATGACGATTTTATCCTTTCGGTAAAAGATGCCATAAACGACGGCTCTGTGGCCGACTACGGTCTTAACAGCATCCTTTACACAGTGTCTAACATAGAAGATGACAGAATCAGCGGCTTTATTCTCAGAGACATAAGCGGAACCAATGTTGTGGCTTTCGGACGCAACGCAGAGGGCAGGATGAACTCCATCATGTCAACATCCCAGGCTCCTTTTCAGAATCAGGAACCCACCAAGGTGAACAAGGCTACCAGAATAGACGTGGCCTCTACCTATGATGCCCGCACAAACACGCTGAGCCTCACATCCGTTTCAAGCGTGGAGACAAAGAATGTAGAAATCTCCATGCCCGCCAATCTCATGAACGAGGGAATCATCGGCTCTGTGGTCATTGCCGTGGACGGAACGGATGCCTTTATCATCGATCTTCTGACATACACGCCAAGGACATACAAGTATTCCAAGGACATAATCAACTCGTGCCTCAAGGCTATGCTCATCTCACTTCCTGTATGCCTTGTGATAGCTTTCATAGCCGCATGGATAGTCAGTTCCAGAAACGCCAAATACATCAACGGAATCAGAAAGGCCTTAAGCGACCTGTCCCACGGAAAGACGGATGTTTCCATTCCCAGACAGAAGAACAGCGAGCTTGATGAGATATCAGTTGCCATCGAGGACCTGGACAGGGATCTCAAATCCAATGCAAACAGCAGAAAAGCATGGCTATACAGCATATCCCATGATTTGAATACTCCTACTGCTGCCATGAAGATGATAATCGACGGCCTCAATGACGGAGTCTTCTCTGCAGATGAAAAGACTCTCAAGGAGCTTCAGAAGGAAAACGATACCCTGTCAGAAAGAATCGGAAGGGTCATTGATTTTTCATCTCTTCAGGCGGATACGCAGGCTGTGATCTCCGATGTTCCTACAGACCACATAGTCTCAGATGTTCTTTCTCAGGTGAAAGAGTCTGATAAAATCAGCGTCTCGGCAGAATGCACAACAATGCGTTGTGATGAGAATCTGATGTCCAGAGCCTTAGTGGAGCTTCTTAAAAATGCTGTGGAAGCTACAACTGACTCTGAGGAAGGAGTCAAGCTCTCAATCAAAGAGAAGGAAGACTCTTATGAGGTTCAGATTACAAACGGCGGAAAGCTCCCGCAGGGCATTGATGTGGACTTCTTTGAGCCGTGGGCGCGCGGAGACTGGTCCAGAACCTCAGGCGGCTCCGGTCTTGGACTTCCGATAGCATCTGCCATCATGTCACTTCACAAGGGAAGTATCACACTCAGGCAGATTACTCCGACTTTGGTCTGTGCAAGCGCCATCTGGCCCAAGAATCCTGCTTAAGATTCAAAGACGAACGACCTTATTTCCTCGTAGAACTCATCGTATGTGGTGCACAGTCTAAGTTCGGGCTCTTCGTTGAGGATGTTCTGAGGGGCTCTGAAAAGACAGCCCTTGTCAGCCTTGTGAATCATGGTCAGATCGTTGTAGCTGTCTCC
>JAGBRG010000098.1 GCA_017632495.1 Spirochaetales bacterium | reverse complement strand
ATCATCTGGATGTTGAAGGCTTTTGCATAGGCCTTCTGTCCCAAAGGCTCAGGTCTGTTGGAAACCTTGTCCCTGAGAGAGACTTCCTCAAATGACGGAAGTAAAACCGCCTCGAATGGGAGTTTTGAAAGGTCCTCGTTTTGGGAAACGCTGTAACAGATTCCCTGAATATCGTGCATATCCCGGACAGTCTGGCCTTTGTCCAGACGGCTTACAATCTCAAGGCACTGATGCTCTCCCATTCCAAAGGAGAGAAGGTCCGCCTTGGCATCCAGAAGAATCGGTTTACGGACAAGATCCTGCCAATAGTCGTAATGGGCAAGGCGCCTAAGGGATGCCTCAAGGCCGCCTATGATGATGGGAATATTTCCAAAAGCCTGACGTGCCAGATTCGAGTAGACGATTGTGGGCCTATCGGGCCTGAAGCCGGCCTTTCCGCCCGGAGAATAAAGATCCTCGCTTCGCTTTTTCTTTGTGCTGGTGTAGTGGGCCACCATGGAGTCGATGTTGCCTCCGCTAATCATGCAGCAGAGCCTGGGTTTTCCCATGACGGTAAGGGACGAGGCATCTTTCCAATCCGGCTGGGCGATGATTCCCACGCGGTAGCCCTTGCTTTCAAGAAGGCGGCCCAGCAGGGCTGCGGCAAAGGACGGATGGTCCACATAGGCATCGGCTGAGATGAAAAGAACATCAAGTTCATCCCAGCTTCTTTGCTCCATGTCTGCTTTGGTCATCGGAAGAAAAGACGCTCTCATGTCTGAGATTGTAATGCTTTTTGACAAAGGCGGGCAATCTCGCGAATTCATAAAAATTGTTGTGACGCATCTATGGATTAATTAAACAATTAATAAAAAAATTTGACGGTTTTTAGAAAATGTGGTAATATTCGTGTTATCTTGACCCAATATCGGATTGTGATATTGGGGTTTTTTGTGAATAGGGGATAAAAATTGAGCCGCGATTCAATTCCATCGATACATTTCTATGATCAGGATTTCGTCGATCTGTACGACAGATCCTGGGTTTGGATTGAAGAGCATTGGGCTCAGGGAACAGCGCAGAACGGGTTTACCGGAAATTATCTTTCCAATGACGGACAGAAGACGATAAACCAGTTTTCAAGCTGCCTTTCCTCGTTCTTTCTGAACTACAGCAACCAGACATATTCCCCGTTTGACATGCTCGATTTCTTCTACTCCAAGCAGGAGGAAAACGGAGCAATCAGATCGGACTACAGTACAGAAGACGGCAGGGCGGTTGTCACAGAGGATAACCCCGAGGGTGTCACAATGCCGCTGTTTGCCTATGTCGAGTATGTCTTCTATCACAAAATCGGAAACAAGAAACGCCTCAAGGACGCCGTTGAAGTCATGGAGAAATACTTCACATGGCTCAAGACGATGTTCCAGAAGGAAAACGGACTTTTCTCCGTTCCGGTCTCTGCCTGCCTTACGGGCAACATCCCCAGAGAGAAGACCTGCTATCCCGTTGACTTCAACACAATGGTCGCACTGAATGCGCTTTATCTTTCCAACATCGGAGACATTCTGAACGACAAGGAGCTGAGCTTCCGCTACAAGAGACTCTACTTCTCGCTCAAAACCAGAATCAACAATCTGATGTGGGATCCTGAGACACATTTCTACTACGACCTTGATGCCAACGAGCAGCGCATCCCTCTTAAGATGATCGGAGCCTACTGGACCTTCCTTGCAGAGATCCCCAACGACGAAAGAGCCTCCTTCATGATTGAATATCTCAAGGACCCGGAGGTCTTCGGAACAGACAACCCGTTCCCCAGCGTCAGCGTGGATTCTCCCTGCTATTCGGAAACTCCCACAGGCTACTGCGGCGCAATTGTTCCCTCCAACCTCTACGGAGTGGTCAAGGGCCTTGAGAAGTACGGCGAGTATGTCTTTGCCCGCGAATGCGCCATCAGGCACATGTACTTCATCCTTGACACCCTTCATCCCGAGGGCGACAAGCCCGGCGATGTCTGGGAGGCCTACCTTCCCATGAAAGAAGGTGTTCCCGCAGCTGACGGCGAGTTCCCCAGAAAGAGATTCCTCCCGCAGGCATGTCTTGTGACCATCACTCTGATGATCGAAGACATCATCGGCCTTGATATCTCTCTTCCCCGCAAGACGGTCAACTGGGTCGTCCCCAGTCTCGAGGTCATGGGAATCGAGGGCCTTTCGCTGAAGCGCAACCTCATTACGATTCTGAGCAACAAGAACGCACGCGGCTGGGAAATCAGACTTGAAAGCGAAAAGCTTTACTACTTCACAATCGAGATCATCGATGAGAAGAAGAAAAAGACCCTCCCGATTCCGAGCGGAAAATGCTCGATGCTCATCGATAAGCTCTGATGTCCTGGTTCGGTAAAATCATAGGCGCAACAATCGGATTCTTCCTCGGCGGCCCCATTGGCATGATCACAGGCCTTGTTTTCGGCCACATGTATGATGCAGGCAAAGACCTTGAGCAGAGTGAAGGGGAGTCTTCCGAGCACAGACAGTACTTTTTCCGCAACACAGGCTACAACAGGTCCCAGATGGTCTTCTTTGTCGGAGCTTTCTCCATGCTTGCAAAGCTCTGCTCTGTTGACGGAAGGGTTTCAGAAGGTGCAAGGCGCAAGGTCAGCGAGTTCATGATAAATGACCTGAAGCTCTACGGACAGAGCCTTGACTACGCAAGGGACATCTTTGACCAGGCCATAAACCAGAACATCAGCTTCGAAAACCTTGCCGACCAGTTCTACAACAACTTCAGAACCTCGCCTCAGCTTCTGACAATGATGCTGGACATCTTCTACCGCGTTGCATTGGAGGACGGACGCCTTTCAAAGAATGAAGAGCGTCTGATTGACTATGCTGCAAGAACCTTTAGAATCTCGGACTCAATGCACGAAAGCATCAGAAGAAACCACAATGTGAAGGGAACATCCAAAGCCTATGCAGTTCTGGGCCTGACAGAAAGTGCATCGGAAGCTGAGATAAAGAAAGCCTACCGCAAGCTGATTTTGGAGTATCATCCTGACACCGTCGCCGCAAAGGGCATGGCCGACGAGTTCAAAGAATACGCCACAAAGCGCTTCAGAGAAATTCAGGAAGCGTATGAGACAATCAGCAAAGAGCGCGGAATCAAATAATTAAAAACTTATACGGCCGCGGAAGGATCTTGTCAGGGTTGTTCTGTCTGCATACTCAAGATCTCCGCCGATGGGAAGACCCGAGGCAAGCCTTGAAAGGGTCAGACCCTCTCTGTCCTTAAGAATATGCCTTATATATAAAGCCGTGGTATCGCCTTCCTCCGTGGGGTTGGTGGCGATGATTATTTCTTTGAAAGAACCTTCATCGATGCGTTTTAGAAGCTGTGAGAAGCTCAGATTCTCAGGGCCCACTCCGTTAAGCGGGTTTATGGCTCCGCCTAAGACATGGAAAAGGCCGTTGTAGGCACCGCTTGCCTGGATGGAAAGAACATCCTGAGGCTGCTCGACTATGCATAGCTGAGTCCTGTCTCTCATCGAATCTGAGCACACGGGGCAGATTTCTGTCTCCGTGAAAGATCCGCAGATACTGCAGGGTCTTACCTTGTCCTTGATCTCTGCGATGCTCTGAGCCAGAAGGTCGTTGTAGTCCTTAGGAGTATTGATTAAAGAGAAAGCTATTCTTGATGCGCTTTTGGGGCCCACGCCAGGAAGGCGGGACAGGAGTTTTGAAAGATTTTCCAAAGCTGTCATACGTTGATTCCGTACTGGGAAAGGGGTTGCTGGGCCTCTTCCTTGATTCTGTCCATGACATTCTTCAGGGCTGTGTTCACAGCTGATGTGACCATGACCTGAATGAATTCTGCATTCTGGGATTTGACCAGCTCGGGATCGATCTTGATGCTTTCAATCTCGATTTTTCCGTTTGCCACAGCCTCAACCATATTACCTCCGGCATAGCCTGTGCATCTGATTGTGGCGATCTTGGCCTTTGTGGCCTCGACCTGGCCCTTTATCTCATTCATATTCTTAAGCAGTTCAAAAGGATTCATCATCGCTCCTCCCTCCCGTCAAAGCAGAGCATCAGATCTGTTATCAGGTTCTTCTGCTCCTCGCTCAAGGAACTTTCCTTGACAGGCTCGGGCTTTGGTTCTTCTTTGATTTCCTGTGGTTTTTCCTCCGCAGGCTTTTCTTCTTCAGGATTATCCTCTGCAGGCGCTTGCGATGGAGCTTCCTTGGTTTCTGAGAACGAGAAAATGATGTTCACATCAGATCCTGTCTTCTGGTGAATCTTCTCGCGAACTGCGTCTGCATTTCTGTTGGCAGTCTGGAAGAAGAGTCTGCTGTTGAAAAAGAGTACAAGCCCCATATCGTTGTGCTCAAGGCCCACTGTTCCGTGTGGAAGGACATCTGAAAGAGTCTCCAGAGTCCACTCGGAAGGCTCTTGCGGCTGTGGTGCCGCAGGGGTCGGAACTTCTGGCTCTGGCTCCGGCTGTGAAACAGGCTCCGGCTGTGGCTCGGGCTGCGTTGCAACTTCAGGCTCGGGCTTTGGTTCTTCTTTGATTTCCTGTGGTTTTTCCTCCGCAGGCTTTTCT
>JAGBRG010000097.1 GCA_017632495.1 Spirochaetales bacterium | reverse complement strand
TGGCAGAGGAACAATGGGACAGCTCATCTACAAGCTTAAAGATGACATGTATCTTGTTTCAGCGCTTGGAGTTAACGATGAAAATGACCTTGTCTGCATAACCAAGAAAGGCCAGACAATCAGGACTCATGTCAACGGAATCTCGTCTCAAGGAAGAGCTGCTAGCGGTGTGAATGTCTTTAAGATGAAGACTGATGACGATTACATCGTTGCAATGACCGTGACGGATTATCAGGAAGAAGAGCCTGAAGAAGAAATCCCGACAGAAGGTGATACAGCCGAACTCGGAACAATCGAAAATGTGACCGAAAACACAACTACAGAGGACACAGAAAATTGATGAAAAATGGCTGAAAAAGGCCACATTATTCTGTTTCTATAAATAGTAACATAGGTCAAAAACCGCATTTCATGTATCTGGAATGCGGTTTTTTGTATGTTTCGGTTTTTGAACAAAAAAAGACCAAGTAATTCAAAAAATCATGTTTCACGTGAAACATCGTGCAAAAAAGATGTGATGGAAGATGATTGTAAAAGGGCAATAAAAAACCAGGCCGAAGCCTGGTTAATCATGTTTCACGTGAAACATTACTCTTCTTGCATTGTAAGGTCGACAACTTCAAGGTCTTTGTCAACATTGTAGCGCAGCATGCGCTCTACGCCGTTCTTAAGTGTCATTTCTGCCATCATGCAGCCGGCACAGGCTCCCCTAAGCTTGACATATACCTTATTTCCTTCCATTTTGACGAAATCAATGTCTCCGCCGTCGTTCTGGAGGGAAGGTCTTACGTTGTCTATAGCTTCAACCACTTTCTTCTGAAGATCTTCCATGGTTTTATGTCCTCCTGACGCTACTAATCTAACAATATAAGTTGCCTCTAGTCAATAAATTGGTGACTTTTGCTTAATAATGCTCTATATTATGGCTATGCAGGCAAAAAAAATAATCTTTTTGAATCAAAAGGGCGGTGTTGGAAAGACAACTACCGCTGTTAACGTTGGTTCGGCTCTTGCACGTGAGGGGTATAAGGTTCTTTTGGTTGACCTTGATTCCCAGGGAAATCTTTCAAGTTCTGTGTCTGCTGACACTTCAAAACCTGGCATTTATGAGCTTTTAGCTGGTGAAGCGGATCTTTCTGCCGTTCAGACTACTCCTGTCAATGATCTGTACTGCCTAAGCGGTGGTATTAACATGGCAGGTTTGGCTATCGAGCTTGTAGATGAGGATAACAGAGAGTTTTTCCTTAAGAATGCGCTTGCGCCGTTGGAAGAGAGTTTTGATTTTATCTTTGCAGACTGTCCTCCGGCACTGGATCTGGTGACAATGAATGCTCTTTGCTGGGCAAATGGTGTTGTTATTCCAATGCAATGCGAGTATTTCGCAATGGAAGGTCTTAATCTGCTGCTTAGAACCGTAAATTCTGTCAAGAAAAAGCTTAATCCTTCACTGGAAATACTTGGAATTGTCTTTACCATGTATTCAAAGAGGGCAAATCTGAATAATGAAGTCGTTGATGACATAAGCACTTACTTCAAGAATCTGGTGTTTGATACCAAGATTCCCAGAAATGTGCGTCTCAGCGAAGCTCCGTCCCACGGACTGCCCATTAATGCTTATGACAACAGCTGTAGCGGTGCCAAAGCATATGCTGCTCTTGCAAAGGAGATATTAAGTCGTGCCGATTAAAAAACATGGATTAGGAAGGGGAATTAACTCCCTTATAGACGAATATTCTACCTATGAGGCAAAAAAACTCGAGGAAACTGGTTCAAAAGTTGTAGATCTTGATATCTCTTTGATAAAACCGAACCCGAATCAGCCAAGAAAGAACTTTGATCCTAATGCATTGATGGAGCTTAAGGATTCAATTCTCTCCCAGGGAATCATTCAACCTCTTTTGGTAGAAGAAATTGCTGACAATGTCTTTGTGATTGTCGCAGGAGAAAGAAGATATAGAGCTGCAAAGCTTGCTGGCCTTAAGACAGTTCCGTGTCTTGTTCGTTCTTTCAGTGACCTTCAGAGGATGGAAGTCTCTCTTATAGAGAACATCCAAAGAGAGAATCTGAACCCGGTAGAAGAGGCCAGGGCGTTCTCTTATCTTCTTGTGCAGTCAGGAATTAAACAGGAAGAGCTTGCTCAGAAAGTTGGAAAAAGCAGACCGGCTATCTCTAACATCCTGAGAATTTTGAACCTTCCTGAACGAATGCTTGATGCCTTGGAGAAGGGCCTTTTTACCTCGGGTCATGCCAGAGCACTACTAAGTGTAGAGAATCCTGCTGATCAGGAGATTCTGTTTAACAGGATTATGGATGAAGATCTTTCTGTCAGACAGGCTGAGACAATCGCATCTGAGCTTAACAACGGAAAACGTGCTGTAAAACCTGCTACGGATGAGAAAAAGAAGGATATAGTTTCTTCCAAGGCCCCAGAGATTCTCTATCTTGAGGAGAAATTCCTCTCTGCAACAGGCTGCAGGGTGGAAATCAAAGGTAAGTATAAGAACGGTGCAATCAAGAAAGGAAAGATTCTTATTCCGTTCACATCTGAGGAAGAACTTGAGAGAATCTATCAGATCATTGCCCCGGGCTCTGATTTATATGATTAAGTAACTCTTTATAATATAAGGAAATAGGAGAAATAATGAGCTATAAAGACAAAGACGGCCTTTATGCCGTGATTGATACAGACAAGGGAAAAATCGTTCTTAATCTGGAATACAAGAAGGTTCCCATGACCGTTGCCAACTTCGTCGGTCTTGTTGAGGGAGAGCTGAATCTTGAAGATCCCGGAGAGAACTTCTACGAAGGTCTTAATTTCCACAGAGTCGTTGATAATTTCATGATTCAGGGCGGATGCCCCAAGGGCGACGGTACAGGCGGCCCCGGTTATTCCTTCCCGGATGAGTTTGATGAGACTCTTCGTCATGACGGCCCGGGTGTTCTGAGCATGGCAAATGCAGGCCCAGGAACCAACGGAAGCCAGTTTTTCATCACTCACGTGAAAACTCCGTGGATTAATGACAAGCATGCTGTGTTCGGAAGGGTTGTAGAAGGCCAGGATGTTGTGAATTCAATCAAGCAGGGCGATAAGATCAACACAATCACAATCGAAAGAATC
>JAGBRG010000096.1 GCA_017632495.1 Spirochaetales bacterium | reverse complement strand
CATCGTCAGAGTCGGCGACACGCTCAGTCTGGCAGCGCGTGAGGAAAGCGTAGACAGCATCCTCTCCTCCGTCGGAAGAAAATCGATGAAGGCAAAGAGGATTGTGATTGTCGGAGCCACACAGGTTGCGGACTTCCTTCTAAAGGCGATTCCGCAGTACCAGCACAAGGACATTGTTCTGATTGATATGGACAAGGAAGTCTGCGAGAAAATGGCAACTCTCTATCCGGATGTGCTTATTCTGAACGCCGACATCACCAACGAGACAGTGTTCGAGGAGGAGAACCTCGGAGGCTACGACCTGATTCTGTGTCTCACATACAATGACGAGCTGAACATCATCACCGCAAGCTATGCCAAGCACTTCGGAATCAAGACCAGCATTGCCTTGGTCAACCAGAACCCGAACTATGTGCGAATGGCAAGCCATTTGAACATTGACAGCATCATCTCCACCCAGGACGTCACGGTCGATTCCCTGATGCGCTTCATGCATGGACAGAACGTCTCCAGCATCCACTCGCTCTTCGACGGACAGATCGAGGCCTTTGAATTCGAGATTGCAGAGGACAACCCGATAATCGGATCTGCACTCAAGGACATTGATATGAGGGGCAAGGGCATCATTGCAGGAGTTACGAAGAAAGACGGCAAAACTCTCATCCCGGGCGGCCTTTATGTCATTGAACAGGGCGATGTGATAATAAGCGTCATTGAAAGAAAATCCACAGACTTCATCCAGAAGCTGCTGCACGTAGGCGACAAGACAAAGGATAACGATGAATCTTAAGAAGAATATCAAGCTTCTGGCAATCATTCAGATTTTCCTCGCCCTGCTAATGCTTGTGCCCTACGCAGTCAGCCTCGGGCACGGAGAAATCAGATCAGCCAATTCATTTCTTCTGACAATCGCTGCCATGCTGATTCTCTCGGGTGCGGTCTTGGTCGTACTTCATGATACCGAGCTTACGAACTTCAAACAGCGCGACGGATTCTTCTTTGTAACCTTCACATGGATTCTGGCAGCCGCATTCGGAGCAATGCCATTGGTCATGTCAGGAGACTTTACCTCCTACAGCGCCGCATACTTTGAGATCATGAGCGGCTTTACCACAACAGGAGCCACGACACTTAGCAACATAGAAGCCTGCAGCAAGGGAATTCTGTTTTGGAGAAGCATGACAAACTGGCTCGGCGGAATGGGAATCGTCGTTCTGTTTGTGGCCCTTCTTCCTGCCATCGGAGCCAACATGGGAGCCGGAACATTCCACATGATGGGAGCCGAGTCGGTCGGACCTGTGAAGGGAAAGCTGACACCTAAGACAAAGACAACAGCCATAGCACTTTGGGCAATCTATGTGGGTTTTTCAGTGCTTGAGGCCATATTCCTTCTCTTCGGAGGACTCAGCCTCTATGATGCGGTCACTGTGACCTTCTCTACCATGGCTGCCGCAGGATTCTGCGTCAAAGGCGCCTCAATCGGAGCCTTCAACAGCGCATATGTGGACGTTGTAGTAACCACATTCATGCTGATTGCAGGATGTAACTTCGCCCTGTACTACAAGGCCTTTACAGGAAAGCTCAGAAGCGCACTAAAGGATGCAGAGCTCAAGTGGTTTCTGGCAATTTGGTTCTTCTGCTCGCTGTTTGCCGCATTCCAGCTTGAATCCACAGAGACTTATCCGAACTTCTTTGAAGCTTTCAGATATGCATCGTTTCACATTGCCTCGGTTCTGACCACAACAGGCTTTGCTACGACGAACTACCTCAACTGGCCCACATTCTCGATTATGCTTGTCATTCTGATGATGTTCATCGGAGGCTGTGCAGGATCTGCCGGAGGCGGAATGAAGGTCACTAGAATCGCCACACTCTGCAAGATGGGAAGCAACACCATCAGAAAGCGCATTCATCCCTCATCGATCTCAAAAGTCAGACTCGGCGATGATCTTATGAGCGAGGACACTTTGGTATCCATTGCCGCCTTCTGTGCAATCTACATGGTCATCTGGCTTTTGGGCGCAGTTGCCCTGACTCTCACAGGCATTGATACGGAAACCTGTATGGCGGCTTCGATATTGAGTCTTGGAAACATCGGAATAGGATTCGGCAAGGTAGGACCTGCCGGAAACTTCTCGTTCTTCCCCGACTGGTCGCTTTGGATCTGCTCCTTTGAGATGCTTTTGGGAAGGCTTGAGATCTTCACAGTGCTTTCACTGTTCTCACGCACATTCTGGAAACGCTGATTCAGTTTTGATTACTCGTAGTTCAGAGAATCTATCGGATCCATCTTGGCAGCCTTGGCTGCGGGATACAGGCCGAAGAATATTCCTATGGCCATTGAGAATCCCACACTCAGAAGACATGCGTTGACCGATACGGCAAAGCCCCAGCCTGCGATGTTGGCAACAATCTTACTAAGACCAATGCCCAGTACAATTCCCACGACTCCTCCGAAGGATGTGAGCGTGATGGCCTCGGTCAGAAACTGACCACGTATGACACGCGGAGAGGCTCCCAATGCCTTTCGGATACCGATTTCCTTCGTTCTTTCGGCAACGGAGACAAGCATGATGTTCATGATTCCGATTCCACCGACAAGAAGCGAGATTCCACCGATTGCTGCAAGGAAGATGCTGAGCGTTCCTGTGACGGATGAGACCATATCGGCAAGGGATGCAGATGAGATCATCATGTAGTTGTCCGTTCCGACAAGATCGTCCAGGTACTTTGTAGCATCGGAATTGACTACCTTGGGATCATGGTTCTCTGCAACCTTGATGACATAGGTTCCGACACCTGTGACTCTCTGAAAGCGCTGTGTATACGTGTTGTACGGAATGTAGACTGTGTTGTTGAACGAAGCACCCAAGGATGCATCCTTCTCTTCCATAACGGCGACAACAAGGTATTTCTTTCCCTGATCTCTGAAGATAGTGATGTAGTTACCTACGGCGTTTCCGCCCGGAAAGAGCTTTTCTGCAATAGCTGAGCCTAAAACAGCCACCTGGCGCTTGAAGATGTTGTCCTCTACTCCGAACCATTTACCGTAGGACTCCTTGTAGTCCATGTTTGTGGCATAGTCGGAGTTGACACCCATAATCGCCGTACTTGTGACAATACTGCCGTTTCGCACCCTGCCGTTGCTGGACACGGTCGGCATTACAGTGCCTATTCCGTCAACGTTCTTTCTGAGCTTTTCGGCAAACAACTCGTCAAAGGTCTCGCGGTTCTTCGAACCGGCCGGAGAAAGGTAGATAAGGTCATATCCGCTGGAAGTGATGCTGTCTGTGATGCTTCCGGTTGCGCTGTTTCCCAATGTGAGAATGGTGACAACCGATGCAACACCGATGATGATACCCAGAAGGGACAGAACAGTCCTCATCTTTCCGCCCTTCATCGAACCAAGGGCAAGCTTGATGTTCTGAATTACCATGTCATGCCTCCCTCTTTCCGTCTCTGATGCGGATCTGATTCGGACAGGCGTTACCTATCTCGTCGTTATGTGTGACGACAACTATTGTGTTGCCCTCTTTGTTCAGACTGTAGAACAGATCCATGATCTGCTCACCTGTCTTTGTATCCAAAGCTCCTGTCGGCTCATCTGCAAGGATGATCGACGGCCTTGTGACAAGTGCTCTTGCAATTGCGACTCTCTGCTTCTGTCCACCAGAAAGCTCGTTCGGAAGATGCTTCATTCTGTCGGCAAGTCCGACTTTCTCAAGAGCCTGCTCTGCTCTCTCGCGACGCTCGTGAGCACTGATTCCACCGGTGTAAAGAAGCGGAGTCATGACGTTCTCCAAAGCGGTGATCTTTCCAAGAAGGTTGAACTGCTGGAAGACAAAGCCTATCTTTCTGTTTCTGATATAGGCAAGCTCTGTCTCGTTCAGGCCTCTTGTGTCCTCGCCGTCAATGAGAATCTTTCCGCTTGTGGGTGTATCAAGACAGCCTACAAGGTTCATCAGTGTGGATTTTCCGCTTCCTGACGGGCCCATTATGGCAGTGAAGTCACCTTTATAGATTTTAACGGAGACGCCGTCCAAAGCTTTGACCACGATATCGCCGACGATATAGTATCTGTGAACATCTTCCATATAGATGATCGGCAAGTCTCTTGAGTCAATTCTTCTGGCGACTTCTTCCCAATCGATTTTATCCATTAAATCAGAATCCTCTTCCCGGGCCGCCGCCTGCCATACCCATCAATGATGACCAGTCGCTGGAGTTGCTGTAGACAACGACATCTCCGTCCTTGACGTCTCCGCCGAGAATCTGATAGAGGTTCTCGCCCAGATATTTGACGGTAACGTTTACCTTCTGATAACTTCCGTCATCCATAACCTTTGTAACGGAGCTGACTCCACGTGAAGTGGTGACAGCAGCCTGTGCGACCAGAAGCATCTTCTGTTCGCTTCCGACCTCGATTGTTCCTCCGAAGGAGAAGCCGGGCTTAAGTGACTCAGGCGGGTTGTCGATTATGATATCGACATCCATGACTCCGATTCCCTGGTTGGTATATCTTCCTACCATAGGAATATAGCTGACACGGCCTTCGATTGTCTGACCCGGTGTTGAGTCGCTGGTGATATCGACCTTGGTTCCGAGCTCAACCATCTGGATGTCAATCTCATCGACCTCGACAGTGGCCTTGAGCTTGCTGTCATCGATGATTGTGATGGCGGCATTACCTGCTGTGTAATAATCGCCCTCTCTGATGGGAACGGATACGACAACTCCGTCAAAGTCCGCATAGGCCTTCATGTTGTCAAGCTTGCTCTTTGCACTGTCAAGGCGCATCTCCATAAGCTCGATGTCCCTGGCCGAGGTGGTTCCGCCCATCTTGGCCGTCTCCAGCTGCTTTTCGAGGTTGGCAACTTCGTACTGCTCGTTCGAATCATCCAGTGTTGCAAGAAGCTGACCCTTCTTGACGCGGTCGCCTTCCTTCACATAGACCTCGGTGACCGATCCGTTTGCTCTCATCTGGACCTTCTGGGTGTCAAAAGCGACTACGGAACCTGAGACATCGATTGATGTGACGTAGGTCTCCTCTCGGATTGTAGTCTGACTCATGACTGGTCCGCTTGAACTTGACTTATCCTCCTGCCATGGGAAAACACCCTTGGAGATTCTGTAGTTATAAATCCAGATTCCCACAATCACGAGAATAATCAAAAGGATTGTGATGATCGTGCGTCTGATCTTCTTTCTTCTAAGCTTCTTTTCACGGTCACGTCTGACCATTGTCTCATTATTATCCACTTTGTTGTCCATATAATTCCTCAAAGCTGGTTGATAGCAATATTGTTTTCTATAATCAATGCGTTGATTGCAAGTGTTGTTCTCTTGATTTCATCCGCATTCACGACATTCTGTGCATCCTCAAGATCACGGGCCGTCACAAGACCCAGGGCATACATTTCCTTTACCCTCTCAAGAATCTTCAGATCGTAATCTGCGCTGACTTCGAACTGCTCAAGCTCTGTGATGTAGTCACCGATGCTGGTTCTGAGACTTGCACAACCGTTTTTGTATTCGGAAACGGCATCGTCATAGTCAATCTGAGCAAGGATGACCTTGTTCTTCAGAGTCTGGAGGTTAAGATCGTCCGTTGTAGCCGTAGTCTTGTTGTGCCAGGTTCCCACAATGGTGATTGACGGGTCGAACTTATCGGCAAAATCATAGCTGAGATTTGCAGATGCTCCTACCGAGTAGTTTGATCCGACAATTGTTCCTGAAAGGTTGGCATACATGCTTGAATCAGTTCCGCTGTCCTTTGCCCATGTAACAGGAACGCCGGCAGCAGCTCCAAGCTGAAGCTTGTTTGTGGTGCCTGTGGCAATCTCAACTTCCTGGTTTGCAAGACTAAGATTAAGCTCTGCAAGAAGAACTGCGGTGTTTCCGCCCTTGTTCTCTTCAAAAGAAAGCGCTGCGCTTCTTACCGAATCCGGAGCCTCAAAATCAAAACCGTAGTTATCTTTGAACTGCTTGAGTGCAGTCTCAAGCTTTGCCTTTGAGCTTTCCAATGTCACGCGGGCGTTTTCAATCTTCATTCTTGCCTGAAGGTCCTTAAGGCCCTCTTTTGTGATATCACCAGAGGCAATTGCGGTATCATAGTCGCTCACAAGGCGCTTGTAGTTGACTTCCTGATCCAGGATCGAAGACTGGCTTTTCAAGATGGTAAGAACGTCCTGCAAAACGGTGGTTCTGAACTGAAGAAGACT
>JAGBRG010000095.1 GCA_017632495.1 Spirochaetales bacterium | reverse complement strand
ATGAAAAGCGCTCCTTTTTCAGTGCCCTCATAAATCAAAGGGTTTAGCGATTTCGGTTCACCTAAAACAAGAGGCAGATGTCCATGCCCGGAGGCGATCCCACTCTCCCACTCTGTGCGCCCAGTAAGGGCATGACATACAAGCGGGTGGAAACCCCGTCCGGAAAGGTGTGAGCCGCACCACCGGCAACAAACCCTGTGCGGCAGATAGTAATATCTGACGTAAAGCGTGGGAAGCGAGGCTGTAGGGATAGTATGGAGCGCCGAAACCTCACATTACACTCATGAGCCGACGTATTAGTGTCTACGGAAGGCAATATAGGTGAAGGCGAAAAGGCAAGCCGAGCCTGTCATGACGGCGTCTGAGACCTATTCATGTAATACAATGATGTCATGTCAACTGGGGAGAGCCTACAATGTCCGCGGAAACGTGTGAACCGTGGTATGTGGACACAACGAAAGGAGGGACGCAGAAGCATTGTAGGCAGTCGGATGGCCGAATAGTACCGATGAAGGCGTGAAGTTCCCGTAAAATGGATATAAACGCCAGAGGGAAGTCGAGAGGGAATCGTACCTTTTACGATTCCTGCCATGCAAAGCCATATCAGCCAAGGAAACATAGACCATACTCAGAGATGGAGGAACCTATGGAAACGAAACTGGCGAGAATATCACAGATGTCTCGCGAGAACCCAACGATGATTTTCACATCCGTTGGACATCTGATCGACAAGGAAATGCTGAAATCATGCCACGAAGCTATGGATGGCACAAAAGCCAAAGGCATTGACGGCGTGAGTAAAGCAGACTACGAAGAACACCTTGATGAGAATCTGGACAGTTTGGTAGACAGGCTGAAAAGGAAAGCCTATCATCCACAACCAGCAAGGCGGGTAGAGATTCCGAAAGACAATGGCAAGACGCGACCGCTGAGTATATACTGCTATGAGGACAAACTTGTGCAAGAAGCCTTGCGCAGAGTTCTGGAAGCAGTATTTGAACCCATGTTTTATGATGAAATGATGGGCTTCAGACCCAACAGGAACTGTCATATGGCATTGAGAAAACTTAACCATATGCTGGAAAAGGAATATACCAATTATGTCTTGGACGCAGATATTAAAGGATTCTTCGATCATCTCGACCACGGATGGATCATTAAGTTTGTAGAATCAAGAATTAAAGACCCGAAGATTATTCGGTTAGTACGGGTCATGCTGAAAGCTGGAATCATGAAGGACTACATCTTCGAGGAAACCGAGGAAGGATCTGGCCAAGGGTCGGTCTGTAGCCCAATCCTAGCGAACATTTACATGCATTATGTGCTGATATGGTGGTTCAAGGAGAAAGTTCAGCCAAAGGCGCGCGGATTCTGTGGACTTGTAGTATATGCTGACGACTTTGTTGTTTGTTTTCAGCACAAAGATGAAGCACAGGCGTTCTACAACATGTTGGGAGATAGGATGGAACACTTTGGACTATCCCTGGAAAAGGAGAAAAGTCGACTGATAGAATTCGGCAGATATGCTGACGAAAACAGTAGGCACCGGAATGGAAAGAAACCGGAAACCTTCACTTTCCTTGGATTCACACACTACTGTTCCGAAGGACGGAACGGACAGTTCAGAGTGAAAAGGAAAACCAGCAAGAAGAAATTCAACAAGAAAGTCAAAGAAATGGACAAGGAAATCCAAGACAGGCTAATAACATATGGATTGCCTGTACCGGATGTGATTAAATGGTTAAATCAAGTTCTTGTTGGCTACTTCCATTACTACGGTATAACTGACAATTCGGTAATGCTATCGAGGTTTGTGCAGTGTGTTAGAAAACTCCTTTATAAATGGCTGAACAGAAGAAGCCAGAGGAGAAGTTATACGTGGGGAGCCTTCGTAGATCTTATGAAGAATTTCCCGCTGGTCAAACCAAGAATCTATGTCAGTATATACGGAAACTGAAGTGATGAATTAACTTTGCAAAGAGCCGGATGCGGGCAAGCCGCAAGTCCGGATCTGTGGGGGGCAGGTCTCGTAAGGGATCTGTCTACCCGACATTTATACGAAACTTACTTGACATTTTTCGCAAAGCATACTATGCTGATTGCAAAGCTTGCTTTGCATAAAGAGGCGGTGCAAATGAAAACACGGAT
>JAGBRG010000094.1 GCA_017632495.1 Spirochaetales bacterium | reverse complement strand
TTATGGGTCCTTCGTTTTTTAACTACGCTGTTGCTTTCCTGCCACTTTTTAGCATACCCCTCTTTTGTGAGTTCTGAAGACATGACATGCCTTTTAATCTCCTCAGGGATTTTTTCTGATGCTTTATTTACATCCGAAGATTCCGGGTCTTTTGAGAGTATCTCCAGACAGCTGTCTATCTGATGCTTCTCCTTCTCTGCCGCAGTTTTCAGTTTTGTCTCGTACTGATTTGTTGCCAACCGGGCCAGCTGGTCCTTATCGGTCTTTCTTATGTACACCTGATTACCGGTTTTCTTTGAATAGGAAAAAAAGCAGATCTTGCCACGCATTGTCTTGAATTGAAGGACTTCATCGGGCTTAGCTCCCGCCAAAGCAATAATTTCCCCAAGCTCAGAAGACGTATCTGTCAGTATTTTGATTATCTCGTTCTTATCCATGTTCCAAGTATATACTAAAACTTTGTTTAATTAGGGAAAAAAGTATACATTGCCTACTATTTTCTCAAACTAAACCACTTTTTAGTATACACAGCACCCAGCACTCGGCCCCAATTGGAGAAGAGTTGCCAAAGCGTGCACAGGATTAAACGAAAACTGCTTTCAATGTCTGAACAATCCCTTCTTTTCATAAGGAACAGACTCCACGGATAGACAGGTATAGCCGGTCTCGCTGATGGCAGCTTTTAAGACCTGTTCATCAATGGAACTTTCCGTCAGAAAGGAGGCTTCCCCTTTACTGCGTGAAGCAACTACCTTTTTTGCGGACGGGACTGTCTTTCTGATTGAGTCACAGATGTGAGCTTCACACATACCGCACATCATGCCTTCGATCTTAAGTGTTGTCTTAATCAAAGCTGTACCTCCTTTTCTGAGTTAGCATATGCTAACTATAAGAACAAAGCATAAAACATTCAAGAAAGAATAGCCCTGAACCCGAATTCCTCTCTTTATTATTTTTCCGCTGTTCATTAGAGTGTCATGCGGAGGATCAGATGTTCAGCGGACAATTGATGGCTCTGGCCGCAGCACTTTCCAGCGCGCTAAACAGCAGCCTGTACAATAGAATGGGAGACCGCCTGACATCAGACATGATAGGCTATGTCCGCATGTTCATCGCAGTTCCTATGGGACTGCTTCTTGTACTGATTTTTGAAGGCTCCCTCCCCTTCGGGTATTCTCTTCAAACATACCTTGCCGCCTTTGCCTCAGGAATCGTAGGGTTCTTTTTGTGCGATTACTTTATGTTCAAAGCAATTGTCACCCTCGGGGCAAGAGAGACAAGCGTGATCATGACATTGAACCCGGCCATCACGGCAGTTTTTTCTCTCATCCTTTTTTCCGAAAAGCTTTCAGGCAATCAGGCTGTGGGCATGCTCATCACCGTGTGCGGTGTCATTCTCATGGTACTGGGCGAGAACGGGAAAAATGCAAAAGCGAACAATGACACATTAAAGACGGGAATAATCTGTGCTTTTCTTGGGGCCGTTTTACAGTCCGTATCGGATGTGACTGCAAAAGCAGCTCTCTCAGACATACCGTCACTGTCAACCAACATGCTTAGGCTTTTAAGCGGATTTGCAGCCTGGATAGTATTCGGATTCTTCAAAAGGAAGGACTATTCAAAACAGTTCAGCACATTCAAGGATCCTAGTTATGTTGTAATGATGGTTTTGGCAGTTATCCTAGGTCCCGTCCTGGGCGTGACCCTGACATTGGGTGCCATGCGTCTGATTCCCGCAGGTGTGGTGAGAAGCCTTTATCAGACCAGCCCTGTTTTCCTTATTCCCATAGACCTGCTCAGAAAGAAAAAGATCTCACTGCTCTCATTGCTTGGAACTCTTGTGTCTGTCGGCGGTGTGATTCTGCTGTTTTAAGAGAAAGAGTGCCGACAGAAATGCTATCGTTCCCAGATGGCCTTTTTCCTCAGGGGAAGATACATCAGGGCAATCAGAGAGTAAGCCAGAGCTATCAGAATCACAAGGTAGATTATCCAGGCCAGCTTTGTATTCAACGGAACTCCAATCGGGGTGCGATACAGGAAGAAGAAGTTTGTTACATGATCAACACTGATGAGCTTTCCGTTGACATAAGTGGGGCTGGCCATGATTGAATTCATATAAATTGAAAAGATGACCAGAACCGACAGGGCTGCCATCGTATTTCTGTAGGTTGCCCAGGAAAAGCGGACCTCGCCCGACATCGGGATGTACAGACCAAGAGCCAGCAGACACGAATGATAGATGAAAAGCTGATATGCAATTGGATGGGTGAAGGCCTGGCTTACGGTGATAGTCGTGTCGAATATTGACGGAAGAGCTATGGCGAACAACGCTCCCAATGTGCATGTGGGATACATGAATGAAAGCAGAAACTGCTTTGTCTTGCTTTCGGCTATGGTCCCTTTGCCGAATCTGCAGTAGAAGATGGTGAACAGATGGATTGAGCAAAGGTGCAGAGGAAGGTGCTGCATCTGAAGATAAGGATAGATTATCGAACCGTCAGACGAAGGCACCATCTCGATGCAGCTGAGAATTTTGGTGACTTCGGACAAAACACATATAATACAGCATGCGGTAAGGACATCTATAAGCGCAGCCTTCTTCTTTTTCATCACAGCCAGACCGCAGACAATCATCACCACAGATATTATGACCCAGATTATATGCTGAATAGAAAACATATCCCGCTCCCATAAGTAAATTCAGATATGGATTATAATATATTTTCGGTCACGGGGGTCATTTTTCCTTGAAATGGCCACAGCTTGAAACTATGATGAACGCACAATGAAAAAAGCAATCGCTTTCAATATCGCCATTTTCATTCTTGTAATCGTTGCGGTTATTTGGATGATGACGGACAATTCAGGCCTTTCTCTCACAGCAAGAAAAATACAAGCCCTTAGGTACTTTACAGTGGATTCAAACATCCTCATGGGCATATCGGCGGCATTTATGGCAATTGCCCAGATACAGGTAGTAAAAGGAAAGAGAAAGAACATACCTACAGCTCTATATGTCTTCAAACTGGCAAGTACGGTAGGTGTAGCCGTCACAATGCTTGTGACTGTGTTCTATCTGGGTTTTGTGATTCCCACAGGCTTTTTCTCATTGTTCTATCATTCGAATTTCATAATGCATCTGGCTGTTCCAGTACTGAGCATCGTTGTCTTTGTCCTGTATGAGAAAACGACTTCCATTGCACTGAAACATAATCTTTTCAGCTATATTCCCTTGGTTCTATACGGAATCTATTACGCCATAGCCAC
>JAGBRG010000093.1 GCA_017632495.1 Spirochaetales bacterium | reverse complement strand
TCGGTGGCGCACCATATGCCAACATCATGGCTCCAGAGCTTAGAGAGTATGCCGAAAAACTGGATGCGGCCAAGGTGGGCCGGGTAATTCTATTCACCACATCAAACTGGTCACGAAGAACCGTTCTCGCGCTAAAAAAAAAGCTGAGGAAAAAAGGCATTGCCGTTGATGATGACTATTTCTATGCTCACATGCTTCACATCAAAGGCAGAGTCGAGGCGGCGCAGGAATTTGGGAAAAAGATGCTTCAGCCATCCAGCTAAAGCTGACTGTTGATCTTTCGAAACGATCCAGAGAAGATCCACACAATTATGCAAATATAGCCTTAAGGAAAAGTGCAACATCTGCACCATGTTATTTCAGACGTCTGAGGTCTGCAAGTTGAGTTTTCGGAATGCTCCGTCTTCTTTGGCCATCAGCTGGGCATAGGTTCCCTGCTCCGCAATCTCGCCCTTTTCAAGGACGATGATATTTACGGTAGTAGTTTTTCCATTACTGTCCTAAGTTGTGGAAGATCATTCTTCGCCGTTAGAAATACTATTGTGTAGTCAACATTTCCGTAGTCATGGACCAGCCTGTTTCTCATTCCAGAAACCTTAAACCAATCGTATTTAATCGAGTTTTTCAAATCGTCTGATATTCCCATGCTATTCTCTGAAATCTGAATCAGACGAAAGACCGTTGAATCGGACATCATCTGGTTACTTGAGAACGTTTCGAGGTCAACTCCGTCAAGAATTGATAAGATATAATCGATATCGTCAATTATTCTTGAAATGTAGTAAGAATTATCCTTCTGCCTTTTCATAAATCTTTATCCCCTCTTTCAGGATATCATGCAATAACTCTGGATTGCCGGAGAGTTGCTCCAACCCGAGAAGATCCACACGTTTATGTAGAGAAAGCCTTAACCGCTCTGCCATTCCATAGAAATCCATACCTGTAATTGGCGTTGACACTAAAAGATCAACGTCACTTGTTTCTTTTGCTTCTGATCTGGAGTAGGAACCGAACAGGTAACAGTATTCAACATCATATTGCTTGAAAACTTCCGTACATTTGTCCTTTATGGAATCCAAAGTCAGAATTCCATGATCTTCATCTATGAAAGCCTTTCTTTGGAGCAATTCAAGAATGTATTTGTAAACAGGAGTCTCTTTTTTCCGAACCTCATTCTCATAGGTTTTGTATGAGCGCAAGGACACACCGGCAAGGACTGCCACCTCTTTCTGTGTAAGACCAAGGGTTTTTCTGATTGCCTTCAAATCATTGCAAACTGCTGTCATATCCTTAGGCTATCATGTTTGCACCATAACTTCAAGAAGAAAGTGCAGATTTTGCATCTTTCTAAATCATAAAAGTGCAACATCTGCACCATGTTATTTCAGACGTCTGAGGTCTGCAAGTTGAGTTTTCGGAAGGCGCCGCCTTCTTTGGCCATAAGCTGGGTGTAGGTGCCCTGCTCCGCTATAAAGCCCTTTTCAAGGACGATAATGTTGTCAAAGTGCTCGACCATGGTGAGCCTGTGGGCAATCATGATGATGGTGCATCGGCCTTGGATCTTTCTGAGAATCTCCTTGATGCGAAGCTCGTTCTCGCTGTCAAGCGCGCTGGTGGGCTCATCGAGAATCATTATCGCAGGGTCGCGAAGAAGTGCTCGGGCAATTGAGATTCTCTGTTTCTGGCCTCCGGAGAGGTTTGAGCCGGATTCGGTGACAAAGGTGTCAAGGCCGTCGGGAAGGCTGTCTATCAGCTCACCCAGGCCTACCTCTCGGACGGTGCTTTCAACCTTGGCCCTTGTGACATAGGGCGAGCCGTAGACAAGGTTCTGGTACAGGGTTCCAGTGGAAAGGACTGTGTTCTGCGTCACAACGGCAAGGTGCTTTCTGAGCCGTGTCAGGTTCATGTCCTTTGTGCTGATGCCGTCTATTGTGACAGATCCTGAATCCGGCATATTGAAGCCGATTATCAGGTTTATCAGCGTGGACTTTCCTGAGCCAGAGCCTCCCACAAGGGCTACGCTCTGACCTGACGGAATATGAAGCGAAAACTTGTCCAGAATCTTCGGATCGTCTTTCTTGTAGCGGAAGTCAACGTCCTTGAATGTGATGTCGCCCTTGAAGGTCTCGGGGCTCTTTGTTCCCATGTGCTCGTCTGAATCGGCGCAGAGGACCTCGGCAATGCTCAGGCAGGCATCAAAGCCCTTGGTACACTGCGGCAGGATGTTGATGAACGTGGAGATACGGGTGACGGTCTGTGTGAAGTATGCCTGAAACAGAGCGATCATTCCGATTGAGATCATGCCCTTTGAGGCGATGTATGCGGAAAACGCAAGGGCCAGAATCTGGAAGAACTGCAAAATCGCCCAGCTTACTGCGCCGAAGAACTGGTTGACCTCTTCAAGCTTTGTTCCTGCATCGCGGATGTTTTCCATGTAATGGCTCATTCTTGAGATCTCGTCCTTCTGAAGGCCGTGGGCCCTTGTGGTCTCGACCATGCCGAGCATCTCGGTCACAGCGGCGTTGGCGCCTTCCATGCTCTTTCGCAATTCCTTGTTTTTGCTGGAGATAGGCTTTCGGAAGACGGCGGCAAGGAAAATGGCCATGGGAATGAACAGCACGTAGAACAGCGCCATAACAGGAGCTTCAATCATCGTAATTACAAGTGCAGCCGCGACATAGGTAAGAATTATTGTAATCTGGGTACCCAGAATACCAAAGGCATTCTCAATGGACTCGACATTGTTGAGCATCTTGTTGGTGATGGCCCCTGTCTGGTTCTCCTTGTGGTATGTGATGGAGAGAATCTGAAGCTTTCTGACCATGACGTTGCGAAGGTCCTCGCCGATGGAGAAGCATAGCTTCTTGAAAAAGCGGCTGTCCAGGAAGGAAAAAAGGATGTTCAGAAGCAACGAGAAGATGCCGATTCCAACATTAAGGAAGAAATAAAGCAGCTTCTGCGCCATCATGCCGTCCGAGACAATGTCTATGATGTTGGCGCTGATGACCGGGATGACGACCATTGGTGCCGAGCGGATGACCTTGATGATGAAGGCAAGAAGAAACTTCAAAAAGCGCTGTTTTACAAAGAAGAACATGGTAGCGGATGCGGAAGGACTTTTGCCTTTTCGGAACGAATAAAAGTCCTCAAGCTCCTGCTCATAGTCCCTTTTAGGCTTAAGAGCAACGCTTATTGTGATTATCAGCTTCTGCTTTTTCGAATCGTACTTGGTTCTGATTTTGTCTGCGTTTGATTCAAGGACCGTGTTTCTGATTATCTGCTCAATCTCTGAATCATCATCCGATTGGACCTTTTCATCTTCCATGATGTTCCTGTCGGCATGAAGGCTCAATCTGACTGAGACATCCCTGAGGCTCTTGCCTACTCTGACTGTCACAGGTGTCTTTGCATCAAGCTTCTCAGTCAGCACGTAGGACAACTCATCAAAAAGCAGAGTGCAGAGATAGCGCGTCTTATTCTCAAGCGAGTACCTTGAAATCTGCTTCTCGATGTTCTCTGTGGCACCTGAAAGCTTGG
>JAGBRG010000092.1 GCA_017632495.1 Spirochaetales bacterium | reverse complement strand
GTTTTACCATGTAATTATCAAATCACAAAACGGAGACAACATTATTCTTGCAAAGGGTGCGGGCGAATACAGGCATAACCTTCTGTGCCGTCTTTGTGAAGAGCGGGGAATTACGATTCTTTTCTCTGTTACCATGCCGAACCACACTCATGATGTTCTTCTGTCTTATGACTGGGAGACGATAAGTGAGGTCTACAAAATTTTGAATACGAACACTTCAAAATTCATACGAGCTGCCAATCCTGGCAAATATCCGAAGGGATTAAAGATTATCAGAAGACATCCGGCATATATTGTCATCAGGGACGTGATATATCTTTTCGTACTAGGGAAATACATTTTTGATAATCCCGAGTATCTCAGGAAAGACGGCAGGTTCGTTCCATATGATTGCTTCTGGATGTTCCGAACCGAGCACTTCAACAATGCATATGACGAAAGGATATACAAAGCTCTGTTCTCTTTATCTGCAAAGGAATTATATAATATTTACGAGTCTATGGACATGAAAGCTGTCCGGCAATATGCAATGGCCCACTTATCGCATTGGACAAAAACCATGACACAAAGCATCTTCTTCAAACAGCCCGAGCCCAAGATCACTGCAATCTCCCCGCATACTTAATCCCGATGTTGATGGAAGGCCCCGATAGCCCCGAGCACATCGATAGCACCGATAGCCCCGATGACCCCGAAGGCATCGTTGACCCCGTTGACCCCGTTGACCCCGATAGCACGAGGGCTTCGCAAACATCGAAAGCACAATAATGTAATAAGTTATTGCAAAAGCGATTGACATAAAATGTTGCGATGGATATAGTTCAAGTAGATTTTTAATTACGGTTTTTGAGGGATCGAAAATTTCGGTCCCTTTTTTATGGGCTTTTATGTTGAAAAATGAGATTACGACGGATCCTTTGTATCAGGATCTGAAGGATATCGTGGCCGATCTGGGGATGGTTCTTTGCTATGTGAAAAAGAGCATGCAGGGTTCCACGGTCCAGATTTTCGTAGACATCATGAAGCCGGAAGGTGAGACGGGAATTGACGACTGCGCCAAGGTCCATAACACCATACTTCCGAGGCTTTCCATGAAATACGGACGCGATGATCTGTATTTGGAAGTCTCTACGCCCGGACTGCAGAGGAACTTCAGAGATGTTTATGAGTTCACTCTGTTTAAGGGTAAAAGATGCCGCGTATACAGTCTTGAGCACAGCTCATGGATTAGCGGAATCATAAAAGAGACTGACGGAGATGGCGTTGTTCTTTGTGACTTTGAGGTTGAAGACACAAAGGAGAAGGGTGACGACATTCGAATTGGATTTGCTGATATCCAGAAAGCAAAGCTTGAATATAAATGGGAGGATATGAAAAATGTCCGAGTTAAGTGAAGCCATCAGAATGATGGTAGAGGAGAAGGGAATTTCACAGGAGCTGGTGCTTGATACCATCAGACAGACCCTTCTTGCAACATATAGAAGAAAGTTCGGAACTGATGAGAATGCGGTTGTCACATTCGCTGACGATCTGTCATCTGTTGAGCTTGCATCAAGAAAGACTGTTGTAGATGAGGACAACTACTACAACGAAGTTACCGAGATTCCTCTGGATGAGGCTCAGGAGCTGAGCGAAGAGGCAGAAATCGGTGATGAGCTTTTAATTCCTATCGATCCCAAGAGCTTTGACAGAATCAGCGTTCAGACAGGTAAGCAGAGAGCTCAGTCCGCTATCAGGGAAATCCAGAAGGATGAGCTTCTTCAGGAGTTCAAGGGCAAGGTCGGAGAGATCATCAACGGCTATGTCCAGGGTGACAAGGACGGAGACCTTATCATTGATCTGGGTAAGACCCAGGGTTATCTTCCCAAGAAGAACCAGAGCCCCAAGGAGTTCTACACCAAGGGCGACAAGATCCGCTGCTATGTGGAGTCAGTCAAGCCGGATGAGAGATCTGACAAGAACATCAGAGTCATCCTCAGCAGAATCCACGAGGAGTTTGTCAGAAAGCTCTTTGAGATCTATGTTCCTGAGATCGTCGCAAAAGATCCTTCCGTTGAGATTATGAAGATTGTCCGTGAGGCCGGATACAGGACAAAGGTCGCTGTTGCAGCAAGAAAGGTTGATGCTGATGCAGTAGGAACCTGTGTCGGACTTAAGGGTAACAGAATCCAGGCCATCATGAAGGAACTGGATGATGAGAGAATCGATGTCATCAAGTGGGATCCGAATCCTCTTGAGTACATTGCAAATGCTCTTTCTCCTGCCAAGGTCATGCAGGTCTATGTCATTGACCAGGCCAAGAAGGAAGCAGTTGCCATTGTCGATGAGTCACAACTTTCACTTGCTATCGGAAAGCAGGGACTTAACGTAAGACTTGTCAACAGACTCTGTGACTGGCTTGTAAACGTCAAGACTCAGGAGCAGTTTGCTGAGATGGATATCTCCAGAGAGGCAAGGGCTGTCGCAGACTCCGTCTTCATCAATGATGAGGATATGCCTGTCATGGACAATGAGGCTGTTGATCTCGGAGATGACGAGATGGCTCTCACAGATCTGCCGATCGATGCAGAGCTGATCAAGAAGCTCAACTTCTACGATGTATATTCAGTAGAGGAGTTCATCAACCTTACAGATGAGGATTTTGCAAACATGCCTAACCTCACTGCAGACGAAATTGCCAAGGTCAACGAGATCATCAAGGAGAACGTTGACATCATCGAGGATGAGGCACAGGAGGAAAGTGATGAGGAATCATTTGCCTGCCCGAAGTGCGGCTATCCTCTCAAGGTCGGAATGACCGAGTGCCCGAACTGCCATGTCGGAATCAGCTTCGAAGAAGTTGAAGAAGAGAACGAGGAGTGATAATCGTTGATGCCAGAAGAGAATAAACCAAAGGCTACACTGATAAAGCAAAGCAGAAACATCGAGCAGAATACCCCTGCCCAGGCCAAGCCTGAGGTCGCTACTGAAAAGAAAAAGATAGTGATCATCAAGAAAAAGCCTGTGGTTGTGGTCAAGGCTCAGCCTACGGAAGAGCCCAAGGCAGAGACAAAGGCTGCCGAGGTATCTCCTGCGGCCGCAGCCGCAGCTGCAGCTGCTCCTGCAGCAGAAGCCGCTCCCAAGGCAGAGCCTGCACCCAATGCTCCTGCTAAGAGTCCTGCTCAGCCGCAGTCTGCTTCCCAGACTCCGTACAGACGCCCTGTGATCGGTGGCTCTCCCGTTGTGCAGAAGAAGGTCGTCAAGAAGACGAACATTCCTCAGAGCACAATCAACATGGGACCTGTCATCATCTCAGGTGACAATCTTCCTCCGATCAATCCCAACGCAGAGGCAAGACCTGCAGGAACATCAAGACCTGTCGGTTCTGTCGGCGGAGTTACATACGGAAGAGACGGCCAGAGGATTCCGAACAACTATAACAGAGGCGCCCAGGGCGGAAACTTCCAGCGCCAGGGCGGTTTCTCCCAGTTCGGACCTAACGGAAAGCTTCAGGGCTATACTCCGCGTTCTGCACAGCAGGGCAGAGGACAGGGACCTTTCCAGCGCCAGGGCGGTTTCAACAGAGACGGTCAGGGCGGAAGGCCCGGTTTTGGTCAGAAGCCAGGTTTCGGGCCTAAGGGACCTGCAAAGAAGGGCGGTTTCGGAGGACCTTCTGAGGCTCTTCCTGTAGACGGAAAGAACCGCAGAGTCTACAACAAGGGTAAGGATAAGGACCGCCGTGACGAAAGAACAGACGAGGAGTTTGAGCTTAAGTCATACGGAAAGAAGCAGAAGAACGCAGATCCTCTTGCCGCAGTACCCAAATCAATCGATATTCTTGCATCAATTACAGTCAGTGATCTTGCAAGAAAGATGAATATCAAGGCTTCAGAGATCATTTCCAAGCTCTTCAGCATGGGAATGATGGTAAGCATCAATGAAAGCATCGACAGCGATACAGCTACAATCATCGCCGAAGAGTACGGATGCTCAGTGCATCTTGTTAACCTGTATGACGAGACAGTCATTGCACGTGAAGAGGACAGCGAGGAGGATCTTGTTCCAAGAGCTCCTATTGTTACTGTCATGGGTCACGTCGACCATGGTAAGACAAAGCTTCTGGATGCAATCAGATCGGCCAACGTCGTAGCAGGCGAGTTCGGTGGAATCACACAGCACATCGGAGCTTACAAGGTCAACCTCCCTGGACGCGGAGATGTTGTTTTCCTTGATACCCCGGGTCATGCTGCATTCACCATGATGCGTGCCCGCGGAGCTAAGCTCACCGATATTGTCGTTCTGGTTGTCGCAGCCAACGACGGAGTCATGCCTCAGACACTCGAGGCAATTGACCACGCCAATGCTGCAAACGTTCCTATCATCGTTGCCATAAACAAGATAGATCTTCCGGATGCAAAGCCTGACAGAGTCATGCAGCAGCTTTCGGACAAGGGTCTTGTTCCTGAGGCTTGGGGCGGACAGACACTGTATTGTCAGATTTCAGCACTGAAGAAGATCGGTATCGAGGAGCTTCTTGATACTATTCTTCTGCAGGCAGAGATGATGGACCTTAAGGCCAACCCGAACTGCAGAGCAGAAGGTAAGGTCCTTGAGGCCAGAATCGACCAGGGCCGCGGTATTGTCGCATCGGTTATCGTTGAGCGCGGAACACTGAAGCAGGGTGACTACTATGTCTCGGGAATCTATCCGGGACGTGTAAGAGCCATGTTCGATGACAAGGGTAACAAGATTACATCAGCCGGTCCTTCAACACCTGTTGAGGTCATAGGTCTTTCCGATGTTCCGTCGGCAGGAGATCCGTTCCAGGTCTGTGAGAATGAAAAGCAGGCAAGGCAGATCGGTTCCAAGCGTCAGGAGCTTGAAAGACTCAACCAGGCCAGCAAGTTCAAGAAGGTTACCCTTGAGACTCTTAACTCAGCCATCAAGGAAGGTGAGGTCAAGGAGCTTAACATCATCATCAAGGGTGATGTCCAGGGTTCTGTCGAGGCCCTTCAGGCTGCATTGGAGAAGCTTTCTACATCGGAAATCCGTGTCCGCGTCATCCGTGCCGCAGCAGGTGCCATCATCGAGGACGATATCAACCTGGCCTCCGCATCGGAGAACCCGGCTCTTGTCATCGGATTCAACGTCAGACCTACGCCCAAAGCACAGGCCAGAGCCGATGCCGAAAAGATCGAGATCCGCAAATACAACATCATCTACAACGTTGTGGACGATGTCAGAGCCGCCATGGAAGGCATGCTCAGCCCGGAGAGAACCGAGGTCGATGTCGGTACTGCCGAAGTCAGACAGGTCTTCAAAGTGCCTAAGGTCGGTCTTGTCGCAGGTTGTTACGTCACAAGTGGAAGCGTCAAGCGCAACAACTTCTGCCGCGTGATCCGTGAGAACATCCAGATCAACCATGACCTGGTCAAGATCACATCTCTTAAGAGATTCAAGGACGATGTTCGTGAAGTTGCCATGGGCTTTGAGTGCGGTATCGGAATCGCCGATTTCCAGGATCTTCAGGTCGGAGACACCTTCGAGTTCGTCGAAATCCAGGAGAAGGCCAGAAAGCTCGAGGATCTTGAGGAGTACATCTGATGACCGACTATATCCAGAGCAGAAACGAAGCCAGGATTATGGAGGTGGTCAACACTCTCATTGTCAGCGGTGAGATAAAGAACCCCAAACTCAGCAGTTTTGCAAGCATAGGCGATGTTTCCCTTTCAAGGGACAACGCCTATGCCACCTTGTATGTCTCATGCCTTGACGACAAGCAGCTTGAGAACTCGGTCAAGGCTCTTCAGAGCGCAGCCGGATTCATCCAGGGCCGTCTTGCCAAGGTCATGAAGACAAAGAACACCCCAAGGCTCAGCTTTGTGGCCGATACCACAGAGCGTGACGCAGCCAGGATGGAAGCTCTTTTGGAGAGCATAAAGACTACGGACTGAAATGGGAAAAAACGCCGTGATTCTTGTGGACAAGGGTGAGGGGATTACCTCATTCGACTGTCTCGGAAGAATAAAGCGAAACATCAACATCAAGACAGGCCACTGCGGAACTTTGGATAAGTTCGCTCATGGCCTGATGATTGTCCTCTGCGGCAGCTTCACCCATCTTGTTCCCGTCTTCATGGGCATGGACAAGACGTATGAGGCACTGATTGAGTTCGGAAAGATGACTATCACCCTCGATCCGGAAGGTGAGGTCATAGAAAATGCAGCTATTCCCGATGAAGCGACCGTAAGAAAAGCCGTAGAGGAGCTTGTCGGCCCTCAGATACAGATTCCTCCTGCATACAGCGCAATCCATGTCAATGGAAAACGAAGCTATCAGATGGCCCGTGACGGTGAGTCCGGTCTTGAGCTTATAGGTAGGAAAGTGAATATCTACAGCGCAGATTTTATTTCATACGAAGCTCCTTATCTTAAGGTCCGCCTTCATGTATCAAAAGGAACCTACATAAGGGCCTACGCACGTGATCTTGGTCATAAGTGCAACAGCTGTGCTTATGTGAAGGAGCTTTACAGAACACAGATAGGTCCTTTTGACATCTCAGAAGCAATCAGATATGACGATGAGAGTGCCATGAAGAATATCGGAGACTCTGAAGCACTGATTAAAAGAATCCCCGGGTGCTTTGAGCTTGAATTGGATGAGACTCAGGCATTTAAGGCTTCAAACGGCTATGTCATGCAATTGGTCAAGGAAAAGATTCCAGAAGGATATCGTTTTGTCCTGTTAAAGAGATGCGGCCGCATTATTTGCATATACTCAGTCGGCGAGGGGCACATTCTGTGTCAGGTGAGAGATGGAAACTAGATCATTCTGTAATCCCATCTTCAAGAATATTCCCTGTGTCATTGCAATAGGCGTGTTCGACGGTATGCATCCGGGTCACGTTGCGATTGTGGATGAGACAGTAAAAACAGCCCGCGAAAGCGGTTCAAAAAGCGTTGTAATTACGTTTTCCGTCAACCCCAAGATGGCCAAGGGAGCCATGCAGAATCTGGGTGCGCTTCAAAGCTCCAGAGATTTGACGGAAATATTGACAATCAGAGGAATTGATTACCATTGTGTCATTGACTTTTCTGATGATATGAGTAAACTGTCGGGTGAGGAGTTCATTGCCTTGCTCTGTACGTCGTACGATGTAAAGGCGATGGTTGTTGGAGACAGCTTCCGGGCCGGCAATCCTTCACACTGTGTGGGACCTGGTCAGATAGAGAAGCTGCTTCTCGGATATACTTCATCTGCATTTCTTAGGGTGGTACCATCCGTTGTCAAAGACGGGCAGGTGGTAAGCAGCTCTCTGATCCGCAGATGTCTCCTAACAGGTGATCTTGCCAAAGCGGCAAGTTTGCTTGGCAGAGCGTACAGTCTTGACCTCAGAAATGCAGGTACGAGTCAAAAACGCCTGTTTGATGTCCGCACTCTTGGACTTCTTCTTCCTAAAGAAGGAGAGTACATGGTGGAAGCGACAGCAGACGGAAAGAGCGTGAAAGCAAAAGCCGTCGTTTCAGAGAGCTGTCTGGCTCTGGAGCTGCCTGTGCGGATGAATCCAGATAGGATTACATTCCTAGGAGAGTAACAGATGGTTACCAAGGAAACAAAGCAGGAGCTCATCACAAAGTTCGGTGGTGACGAGAAGAACACAGGTTCTACAGAAGTTCAGATTGCACTTCTTACAGCTAGAATCAACGATCTGCAGAGACACTTCAAGGAGAATCCGAAGGATCATGCATCCAACAGAGGACTTCTGAAGATGGTCGGACAGAGAAGAAGACTTCTCAAGTACCTCAGGAACACAGATATTGAAAAGTATCGTGCTCTGATTGCTGAGCTCGGCCTCAGAAAGTAATCGAAGGACGCTTGGGGCTCCGGGAAACCGGAGCCTTTAATGCGTCTGGACAACTAAGTCGCAAGTTTTGGACCACGGCAAATCCAGCGGCATGGAACTTGTTGTGGCAAAATGAGATAAGAACAAAAAAAGAAAGAAAAGAAAGAAACAGGAAGATTAATGTCAGAAGTAAAGAAAGTTTCAGTTCAGCTTGGTGACGATTGTCTCGTATTTGAGACAGGAAAGATTGCCAAGCAGGCAAACGGAGCTGTATATGCACATTATGCAGGCTCTGCAGTCATTGCCACAGTATGTTGCGGGGATGCCCCGTCACAGCCGCTTGATTATGTTCCAGTATCAGTCGAGTACAACGAGAAGTACTATGCCGCCGGAAAGATTCCTGGAGGTTTCCTCAAGAGGGAAGCAAAGCCAAAGGACAAGGAGATCCTTGTCAGCCGTCTCATCGACAGACCCATGAGGCCTCTGTTCGATAAGGCATTCAGCCGTGAGATTCAGATTGTTCCGACAGTTGTCTCAACTGACCAGATCAATACACCGGATATCATCGCCATCAACGCAGCCAGCGCCGCAGTCACAATCTCAGACATTCCGTTCAACGGACCTATCGCCGGCGTAAGAGTCGCACTTGTTGACGGCAAGTATGTCATCAACCCAACCTTCAAGCAGATTGAGGAAGCCGACCTTGACATCGTCGTGGCCGGAACCCGCGAGGGAATCACAATGGTCGAAGGTGGTGCACACGAGGTTTCAGAGCAGAACATGCTCGATGCCATTGCTGCCGCACAGCCTGTTATCACAAAGCTCTGTGATGCTCAGCTTGAGCTTAAGAAGCTTGCAGGAAAGGAGAAGCTTCCTGTCCTGGAAATCAATGAGGACCTCTCATGGCTCGAGCCGATCCGTGAGTATGCCTTTCCTCTTGTAAAGAAGGCTTCATTCGGAAGCTCCAAGTTTGCCCGCCACGATGCTCTGAAGCAGGTTCAGGTGGAGACAAAAGAGAAGTTCGCCGATGTGATTGCAGAGCATGAGGACGGATCCGAGCAGATTGCCAAGCTTTTTGACGATCTTGCTTATGAGATTCTCAGAGCCAGCATCCTCAACGACGGTAAGAGAGTTGACGGAAGAGGTGTCAAGGAGATCAGACCTATCACATGTGAGGCATCTGTTCTTGCAAGAACACACGGAAGCGCACTCTTTACCAGAGGCGAGACACAGTCACTTGCAGTAACAACACTCGGAACTGTTCAGGATGAGCAGCTCTTTGATGATATCGACGGAGACAAGAACTACAGCAACTTCATGCTGCACTACAACTTCCCGCCGTATTCAGTAGGTGAGACAGGACGTCTTACAACAGGAAGAAGAGAAATCGGTCACGGTCATCTTGCACAGAGAGCCCTTCAGGCCGTTGTTCCTGCAAAGGATGAGTTCCCGTACACAGTCAGAGTCGTCAGCGAGATCATGGAGTCCAACGGTTCTTCATCAATGGCCAGTGTCTGCGGCGGATGTCTTTCACTGATGGATGCAGGAGTTCCTATCTCAAAGCCTGTTGCAGGTATCGCTATGGGACTTATCACCGAGGGCGCTGATTACAGCAGATATCAGATTCTTTCCGATATCCTCGGAGAAGAGGACCATCTCGGAGACATGGACTTCAAGGTTGCCGGAACACGTGACGGAATCACAGCTTTCCAGATGGATATCAAGATTGCAGGTGTCACTCCTGAGATCATGAGCAAGGCTCTCCAGCAGGCCAAGGAAGGACGTTTCCACATCCTGGGCATCATGGAGCAGACTCTCGCAGGTCCGAGACCTGAGGTCAACCAGTACGCTCCTAAGATCCTTTCAACAAAGGTTGCTGAGGATAAGATCGGTGCTGTCATCGGAACAGGCGGAAAGACCATCAAGGGCATTGCTCAGGCAACAGGTGCCGAGGTCAACATCGATGACGACGGAACCGTTACAATCTACGGAAAGAACACAGCCTGCGCACAGGCAGCTCTGGAAATGGTCAAGGCCATCATTGAGGAGCCTGAGGTAGGTAAGATCTATCAGGGAACTGTCAAGAGAATCATGGACTTCGGCGCATTCGTCGAGATTCTCCCGGGCAAGGAAGGCCTCTGCCACATCTCCAAGCTCGCAAGAACCAGAGTCGAGAACGTCTCTGATGTCCTTGAAGTCGGTCAGGTCATTCCTGTCAAGCTCATTGAGATCGACCGCACAGGCGGAAGACTCAGCCTTTCATATATCGATGCCATTGATCCGGACGGAGAGACCAAGGCTCCCGCAAGAAAGCCCTTCAATGACAGAGACAGAAAGCCTCGCAAGCCTTTTGGCGGTCATGACAGAAAACCAAGGACTGAGAGAAGTGAAGACTGAAAAAGTTGAAATCAAAGTTCAATTAAGTGACGGAGCCAGACTTCCTGTCTACGGCTCCGACCAGGCAGCAGGCGCAGATATCTGCGCCTGCCTTGGTATTGGCAACACAATGACAATTGAGCCTCATAAATGGGCCATGGTTCCAACTGGCCTGAAAATTGCTCTTCCAAAGGGCTTTGAGGCTCAGATACGTCCAAGGTCAGGCCTTGCGGCCAAGGCCGGCATTACTGTTCTGAACACACCCGGCACTGTTGATTCAGACTACAGGGGTGAGGTGAAGGTCATTCTCATCAACCATTCGGATGTTCCGTTTATCATCAACGACGGTGACCGTATTGCCCAGATGGTCATAGCAAAGCATGAGACAGCCTCTTTCTCTGTTGTACAGACTCTTGATGAGACACAAAGAGGCGAGGGCGGCTTTGGCTCTACGGGTATCAAATCATAATTGGGTTGTAATTACCTTCTTTACATGTAACAATTTTACTAACTCTATTGTTTGACTTCTGCTAAGGAGATTGGGAAAGCATATGAAAAAAGCTTTAGCATTGTTTTTTGTGGCGATTTTATGCGTATCTCTTTTTGTTTCATGCGAAAGTAATGTCAAAAAAGGTCCTTTCCGCGTAGGAAGTGAACGCTTTGAGACTCTCATTGAGGCCGTTACAGCCGCTTCCGACGGAGATACCATCTATCTGGACGAGGATGCTGAAACCAAAGGTTGCATCATATCCAAGAATTTAACATTGGACCTTAATAAGCACACTCTTTCATTGGCCGACTCTAAGAGCGGTATAATTATCTACAGAGACAAGACTCTGATTCTGGTCGGAAGCGGAAATCTTGTTGCCGGTGAAGGCTTTACCGCAAAGCATCTTATTCATGCCTTAGGAACTGTGAAACTGCTTAATACGAATGTATCGGCACAGGGTTGTAATACAGGAGCCGTCGGTGCATTCTCCGGTACCCTTGTTATTTTCGAAGCATCTCACATTCTGGCAGATGAAGGACAGCAGGCAATCTATCTCAGAAAAGATTCCTATTGCTACATCAACACAGTTGGCAAAATAGAGGGTACTATAAAAACAGAAGACAATGCTGTTGTGGATTTCAGAAATGCTGATCTCAGTACAGAGAAGTTAGTATTTGATTGTGAATCTTCCAGTTATAATCCGGTTAAGGCCATAAGAGTCAGCACCGATCTCTATACTTCTTATAAAAAAACATTCGATGCCGTTTCGGAAGCCGATCGTTTGAATTACGACCATGAAGCCGGAATCGTCTTCTACGACAAGGGAAATAATGATGACGGATGGAGATACATGATGGCAGCTAATGTTGATATGCATATCAGAGCTGATGGAGAACCCAGTGTCAATCCCAATGATCCGGGCTATGCCGAAGGAAGTAATGGTTTCAATTTCGGCAAGCCTGGTAAGTTTTATGGAACAGACACGTTAATCGGAGTAGGTCCTCATAACACAGAGCTTTTGACAGCAGACCCATCAGATAAATGCGGCGCTTGGTTTTGTGACAGACTTACATTAACTACTAGTAAAGGCACCTATGATGATTGGTTTCTTCCTTCAATCGGTGAGTTAGAAGAAATGTATAAAAGTCTCCGTACAAATTACATAGGAGCATTAGATGCGGAATTCTATTCCAGTTCGACTGAATATGATTATGATTATGAGGAATTAAAAAACGCATGTACTCTTTACTTCAACAGTCCTCATAGAGGTCAGCTGCATGTAGTAGACAGGGAAAACTGCTATTGCCCTGTATGTCCTGTCAGAAGATTCTCTGACTAAAATAATGGAGATTGGGGAATTATATGAAAAAAGCGTTTTATCTATTAATATTGATTGTTTTGTGTGTATCACTTTTCGTTTCATGTGAAAGTGATGTCAAAAAGACTCCTTTCCGTGTAGGAAGAGGCCGCTATGACTCTCTCATGAAAGCTGTAACTGCCGCTTCAGACGGCGGAACCATCTACCTGGAAGAGGACGCTGAAACCAAAGGTTGCATCATTTCCAAAAATATAACATTGGACCTTCAGGAAAACACACTGACTCTGAATGACAGTATGAGAGGTATCTATGTTTTCAGCGGTAGTACGCTGATTCTTGACGGAAACGGATATCTGACAGCAGGTGATGGTTTTACCGGCAAGCATCTTCTCCAGTCGTCAGGAGATTTGAAGATTCTGAATGCAAATGTTTCAGCCCAGGGATATGAAACAGGGGCCATCCATGCAACATCCGGTTCCGTTATAATCTTCGGAGCGTCTAACATCCTGGCTGATGAAGGACAGGAAGTAATCCATTCAAGCGGCAGTTCATATTGCTACATTTATACGACCGGCAAATTAGAGGGAACAATCAAAACAGCAGACACTTCTGTGATAGAGTTTGTAAATGCCGATCTCAGTACAAAGAAGCTGAAATTTGACTATTCATCTTCTATTCACAGCCCTATTAAAGCCATAAGAGTCAGCACAAAGCTCTATGAGACGTATGATGATACCTTTAAGGCTGTTGAGGAAGCCAAAGATCTTCTTGCGTATGACCATGAAGCCGGAATTGTCTTCTTTGATACAGGCAGAGATGATGGTGAATGGAGATACCTTATGGCAGCTCATGCTGATTTGAGGCTTATTGATGGTGTGCCAAGTGTTGATCCCAATGCTCCAGGTTATGCCGAAGGAAAGGCTACTTTCAATTTCGGCCATAGCGGTACGGATTATGGAACCAATATAGAAATCGGAGCCGGTCTTGATAATACAACGAAATTGGCCAATGAACCTACAGACGACAGCGGAGCAAAGTATTGTGCTGATCTTACATTAACTACAGGAAGTGGTACCTATTCTGACTGGTTCCTTCCTTCATTTGATGAATTGAATAGCATGTATGAGCATCTCCATAATAAAGGAGCAGGAGGATTCGACCAGGAACTTTATTTATCGTCGTCTGAGATAGATGCCAGTGCTATGGATACCGCAGCAGCTCTTTATTTTAACGGGTGGGAGCGGGGAGAGCTTGCAGCACCTCAAAGGGAAACTGAGTACTTGGCCGTACGTCCTGTCAGAAGATTTTAAGTAGTTTTAAGATTGTGCCGGACTATGCTCCGGCACTGTCTAACTTTAGTCCGATATGATATAATCCCATTCTATGAAAAGAAGAGGAAATTACAGGCTGTTGTATGCTTATGTTGGAAAGGAATATGTTCTTTCCTTCATAGTCGCCTTCCTCTTCTTTTTCTTTATTTTTTTCGTCAATCAGATTCTTGTTCTTGCACAGAGGATTCTTTTGAAGAACGTGCGGATCATGGATGTGATCATGCTTGTGATCTTTTCCATTCCGCAGTTTCTGATGTACACCATGCCATTCAGCTCTTTGGCATCGGCCAGCATGGTTATAGGAAACCTGTCATCGCAGAATGAGATTCTGGCACTGCGTTCAAGCGGTGTCCATGTGAAGAACATCTTCCTACCCATCCTTGTGATATCGCTGTTTCTTTCAGCTTCCACACTTCTGATTGCAGACAGAATGATTCCCTATACTACTGAACGATACAAGGAAAAGTATGCCCAGATTCTTCAGAGTGTTCCTACGCTCGAGCTTAAGAGCTACAGCTCCACAAGGTTCGGACGTCGGGTTATCTCAAACGGAGTGGTGGAGGGCAATGTCATTAACGACGTTATGGTCTTTGATGATTCAAATAGCCGGGACAGCCGGGTGATTTCGGCAACAAGCGGAAAGATAACTCTTTTGGACATAAACAGATTCCTGTACAGACTGGATCTTGAGAATCCTCAGATTCTGATTACAAACTCATCGGCTCTGGATGACTATTCTCTTGCAAAAGCCTCTTCCATGTCACTGTATCTGGATCTCAGTTCAAATGCTTCCGGCCTTGTGAGCATCACACCGTCTCAGATGTCCATAAGCCAGCTTAAGCAGGCAGTTTCGGAAAAATATGAAGATCAGATTACAATTCAGAATCAATGGCGGCACGGAGTAAGCTCCGATGCCTCAAAACTTGCCGTAGTGCTTTCGGAGCTTGAGAGAGGGTCGTCATTTGATGTTAGTTCTGCCTTGAATAATGCGGAAAACTACAGTTCAAGCATTAAATCAAGTGATTTCAGCTTCTATTACCAGTACTACAGAAGCGAACTTCAGAAGAAGGTAGCCCTGTCTTTGGCCTGTACCTTCCTTGTTTTCATGGCATTTCCCATTTCGTTTTTCAGGGTTAAGAGCGGCCGTCTCATAGGATTCGGAATTTCGATGTTCATTGCCGTTGCATACTGGTTCTTCCTTTATTACATGCATGTCAAGGCAATATCCACGCCTCTTCATCCTGCACTGTTCATCTGGATTCCGAACCTTGTGGTATTTGTGACAGGCTTCTGTCTGCTTCTGAGGGTCAGAAAATGAGCATGAGGGTTCTTAGGCGATACACGATAATGTCTGTTCTCAAGATTGCTCTGGCAACGGCACTTTTGGCCAGTCTCATTCTGATGGGAGTGGACCTGTTTGCAAATCTTGATTCCTATATGAGCCACAATGTGAGCTTTCTGAAGGCAATGTCCATAACGGTTTTGTATTTT
>JAGBRG010000091.1 GCA_017632495.1 Spirochaetales bacterium | reverse complement strand
GCGTTCTTGGCAACCTTGTTTCTGATGACAAACAGAGTTCCGATCATCATTGCGATTGCAATCGGAAGGACAATCAGCCAGTTCGGAATGATACCTGCGATGATATAGGCCACAAACGAGACAGCAGCGACCGTGATTGCATACGGAAGCTGTGTGTTGACGTGGTTGATATGGTCGCAGTCAGCTCCGGCTGATGCCATGATTGTAGTATCGGAAATCGGCGAGCAGTGGTCACCGCAGACAGCACCTGCCATACATGCGGACACGCAGACAACACCGATTGAAGTTGTGATCGGGAAGACGCTGATTGTGATAGGAATCAGGATTCCGAAGGTTCCCCACGATGTTCCTGTTGAGAATGAAAGGAAACATCCGATCAGGAAGATGATTGCAGGAAGCATGACCTGAAGTCCGGCAGCAGATCCCTCTACCAGGCCTGAGACGAACTCTCTTGCTCCGAGGCTGTCTGTCATGGCCTTGAGGGTCCATGCGAAGACCAGAATCAGAATTGCAGGAACCATAGCCTTGAAGCCTTCGGGAAGGCAGCTCATGATGTCCTGGAACTTGAGGGTTCTTCTTGCAAGATAGTAGATGATTGTGATGATGAATGTGCATGCACTGCCCAGCATCAGACCGACGGATGCATCCGAGTCAGAGAAGGCCTCGATCACTGAGGCGCCCTGGAAGAAGCCGCCGCTATAGAGCATGCCGATGACACATGCGATGATCAGGACAACAATCGGGAATACCAGATCGATGACCTTGCCGCCCTTTCTTCCCTTCTCCTTCAGAGTCTCCTCCTCCATGACCTCGATCTTCTCGGCGAATGAGCCGCTGCGCTTGATCATGGAATCGATCTTCTGCTTTGCTGTCTCCTTGGTGTAGGGCTCGAACTTGCGCATCGGGCCGTAGTCGAACTTCATAAGAGCAAGCGAGATCATCATGACGATGGTCAGAATTGCGTAGAAGTTGAAAGGAATAGCCTTCACAAAGAGGCTGAAGCCGCTGACTCCCGAGTCCTTAACAAAGCCCGAAACGGCAGCTGCCCATGAAGAAACAGGGGCGATGATGCAGATCGGGGCTGCTGTTGCGTCGATCAGGTAGCTGAGCTTCTCCTTGGAGATTCCGTGCTTGTCTGCGACAGGTCTCATGACGGAACCGACTGTCAGGCAGTTGAAGTAGTCGTCGATGAAAATCAGAACACCAAGAGCTGTGGTTGCAAGCATTGCACCTGTTTTGGTCTTGATGTGCTCGGATGCCCAGCGGCCAAAGGCCTCGGATCCGCCTGCCTTGTTCATCAGGGCTACGATAGCACCGAGGATGACCAGGAAGATCAGGATTCCGACGTTATATGCATCGGCAACGGATGCCACATAGCCGTCCTGGAATACGTGGACCAGAGTTCCCTCGAAGCTGAAACCTGAATAGAGAAGTCCTCCGATGAGGATACCGATAAACAGAGAGGAATAGACCTCTTTGGTGGCCAGGGCCAGACCGATTGCTACAACCGGCGGAAGAAGAGCCCAGGCGGTGTTGGCGAAATCTCTGCCTGATACGGCAGCGACAATCATCAGTACGACGACCACCAGCACAAAGGCGCACATTACGTACGTCGATTTCTTGGTTTTACCCATAAAAAAACCTCCCGAAACCGTGCCATGATACTACCATGACACTATCTCAGAAGGCTGAACAAGTGTACGATAGCTCTCCGCATTTCTGCGACAGTCTGCAGGATGTTGTCCTACAGCCCGGACGCCTTCATCCTCAGGCAGGATTCAGGCCCCTCGGCGGTTTCCCCTTTTGATGCCAGTCATTTCCTGAAAACAGGCAACTACTCTTTGAAACCGCTCCTCTATCATGAACTAGAGTTTCTGTTGTGATGTTATGAAACAGTCGGCTTTATGTCAACTGCAGGGCATAACAATATTTACGATTCGCTATATATCAAAGCTCTGCTATTGCTTCTATTTCGACTTTAGCGCCTTTTGGTAAAGCTGCCACCTGAAAGCATGATCTTGCCGGCTTATGGTCTCCGAAAGCCTTGGCATAGACCTCGTTGAATGCGGCAAAGTCCTTGATGTCTGACAGAAAGCATGTGGTCTTCAAGACCTTGCAAAGACACGAACCTGCCGACTGCAGAACCACAGAGAGGTTCTCAAGAGCCTGCTCTGACTGGGTCTTGATGTCTGCCTCAAGGTCGCGCGGAAGCTGGCCGGAAGTAAAAACGAGGTTTCCCGAAACTGTTGCGTGGCAGTACGGTCCGATTGCGGCAGGTGCCTTATCACTGAAAATAGTCTTCATATCTTAATCCTCCAAAAATAATAATCAAATCACATGAGACCTGTTATCTTTCCGTTCTCATCAATATCTATGACAGTAGCCTGCGGAACCTTCGGAAGGCCCGGCATTGTCATGATCTCTCCTGTGTAGACTACAACAAAACCCGCTCCTGCGCTGGGTTTGACATCACGCACAGATACTGTGAAACCGCTTGGGGCGCAGAGCTTCTTGGGATCGTCGGAGAAGCTGTATTGAGTCTTTGCCATACACACGGGGCACTTGGAAAAACCCATGGCCTCGAGCTTCTTGAGCTTTGTCTTGACGCCTGCTCCGTATGAGACAGCAGAGCCTCCGTAGATGCGCTTAACAATCTTTTCGATTTTGGTCTCAAGGCTGTCCTCATCCGCATAGGTAAGCTCAACAGAAGAAGGCTTATCACAAAGGCGCACCACCTCCTCTGCCAAGGCAATTCCGCCCTGCCCTCCCTTGGCCCAGACTTCTGATAAGACAGAATTGACACCAAGCTCCTTACAGCGCTTGGAGACTAGAGTAAGCTCGGCCTCCGTGTCTGTCGGGAAGCGGTTGATTGCAACCACGCACGGAACCTTATAGACGTCTGTCATGACAGAAACATGGCGCAAAAGATTGGGAAGGCCCTTTTCCAGGGCATCAAGATCCTCTGAGCCAAGACTGTCCTTCTTAAGTCCGCCGTGCATCTTCAAAGCCCTGATAGTAGCCACAACAACAACTGCAGAAGGCCTGAGGCCCGTAGTCCTGCACTTGATGTCCATAAACTTCTCGGCACCCAAATCAGCACCGAATCCTGCCTCGGTAATCACATAGTCACCGCACTTCAAGGCCATACGGGTTGCAAGAACTGAGTTGCAGCCGTGGGCGATGTTTGCAAAAGGTCCTCCGTGAATGAAGGCAGGAGTTCCCTCAAGACTCTGAACCAAATTGGGCTTTAAAGCATCCTTCAAGATTGCCGTCATGGCACCCTGGGCCTTAAGATCAGCTGCAGTGACAGCACTTCCGTCATATTTATAGCCTACGATTATCTTTCCAAGACGTGTCTTCAAATCTGAAATGGAAGAAGAAAGACACAAGATTGCCATGACCTCGGATGCTACGGTAATGTCATAGCCGTCCTCTCTGGGACATCCGTTCTTAGCCCCTCCTAGACCGTCTACCACAAAGCGGAGCTGGCGGTCGTTCATGTCCACACAGCGTCTCCAGACAATGGTCTTTGGGTCTATTCCAAGCTCGTTTCCCTGGAAGATGTGGTTGTCTATCATGGCAGCCAGAAGGTTGTTTGCAGCACCTATTGCATGAAAATCACCTGTGAAATGGAGGTTGATCTCCTCCATGGGCACAACCTGAGAGTATCCGCCGCCTGCAGCTCCGCCCTTGACTCCGAAAACAGGACCCATGGAGGGCTCACGCAGGGCAAGGATGCTCTTTTTCCCGATTTTCCTAAGCCCGTCTGCAAGACCGATTGTGGTGGTCGTCTTGCCCTCGCCGGCAGGTGTCGGCGTAATTGCCGTCACAAGAACAAGCTTGGCATCAGGTCTGTCTTTACGAAGATCCAGCAGACTAAGGTCGATCTTGGCCTTGGTGCGGCCGTACTGCTCGATGCATGTCTCGGGGATATCGGCCTTGGATGCAATTTCACAAATAGGAAGCGCCTTGACGCTCTGTGCAATCTCAATGTCTGTAAGCATGGACTCATTGTAGCTTATTATGGGGCAAAAATCACTCTTTTTGATGGAAACAAAGCCCCCAAACAAGATATTATTAACCAACGGAGGACGCATGGAGGCCAGACTTTCGGACATTCCCAGAAACGAGGTATTAAGGTATCTCGGCTACAGGGGCCAAAACATCGACGATAATCTGGATCTGCAGATTCAAAGCTGCATCCGCGCCGTGAAAGAATGTGCAAAGGCCCGCCTCACCTACCGCATCCTGCCCGTAAAGGATTCGATGATTGAAGGCCTGGTCCTTGAAGGGCGTGACATAAGAGCCCTTCTTGAAGGCTGTACCAAGGCTATTGCCATGGCCGCCACACTTGGGCCTGAAGCCGAGGCCCTATTGCGCAGGACCGAGGTCACCAACATGGCCGATGCCGTGATAATGGACAGCGCCCAGAGCACAGCCATAGAGAATGTGTGCGACAACTTTGAATCCGATATGCGCCTGGAATTCGGCAAACAGGGCCTTTATCTTACAGACCGCTACAGCCCGGGCTACGGAGACCTTCCACTTTCCTGCCAGAAGAAAATAGCAGAGCTTCTGGTTGCCGAAAAGAGAATAGGCCTTACTGTGACAGAGAACATGATAATGATACCCCGTAAATCCGTTACCTGCATAATCGGAGTCTCCGACAGCCCAAGGACACTTAAAAGACGCGGGTGCGACAGCTGCAGCGCCAGAGAAAACTGCTTTTTCAGAGCGCAAGGGAGTGTTTGCAATGCATAGACCTCTTATTCTTGACGGTGCCATGGGCACCATGATCCAAAGCGCAGGACTTAAGCTCGGCGAAAAGCCCGAAATCTTTGCCCTGAAGAACCCCGACGCTGTCATGGAGATTCAGAAAGAGTACATCAAAGCCGGAAGCGATGTCCTGTACTCAAACACATTCGGCGCAAACAGGCACAAGATGCAGGATACAGGCTACGATGTCCCTACATTGATCCGTGCCAATATCGACATTGCAAAAAAGGCCGCTCAGGGAAAAAAGGTTGCCTTGGACATAGGGCCCATCGGAGAGCTGATGGCCCCTTTGGGAACACTCTCATTTGACGAAGCCTACGACATCTTCAAGGAAATGATAGTAGCCGGAAAGGATGCAGGGGCAGATCTTGTGGTCTTTGAGACCTTCACCGATTTATATGAAGTAAAAGCAGGCGTCCTTGCCGCAAAGGAAAACAGCAATCTCCCAGTGTGGGTGACCATGAGCTTTGAAGAAGACGGGCGAACATTCACGGGAACCACCGTGGAGTGCATGGCAACAACATTAGAGGCTCTTGGAGTTGATGCCATGGGAATAAACTGCTCCCTGGGTCCCAAGGAGATATATCCTCTGATTGAGAGGATGGCCAAATGCACAAATAGGCCCCTGATTGCAAAGCCCAACGCAGGTCTTCCCGACCCTGCCACAGGTACGTATTTCATCACACCCAAAGACTTTGCAGATCAGATGAAAAACTACCTTGACCTTGGCATCATGGCCATGGGAGGATGCTGCGGAACAACACCTGCCTTCATCAAGGAGCTTTCAAAGACAGCAGAAGAAGGAACCAAGGAAAGAACAAAGCCAAATGAGACAGGTTGCGTGTGCTCTTCTTCAAAACTAGTAACATTTGACAGAATCAACATCATCGGAGAAAAGATAAACCCCACAGGAAGAAAGAGCCTGAAGGAAGCTCTTCTTTCCCATGACATGGACTTTGTCATGAACCTTGCCATAGCCCAGGCAGACGCAGGTGCGGACATTCTTGACATCAACGTCGGAGTTCCGGGCATTGATGAAAGTGCGATGATGAAGGAAGTTGTCCAGGCCGTTCAGAGCGTGGTGAGCCTTCCTTTGATGATAGACTCATCCGATGCAAAGGCCATAGAAACAGGCCTCAGGTACGCAAACGGAAAAGTCATAGTAAACTCTGTCAACGCAAATGACAGTAAGCTGAAAGAAATTCTACCCATAGCCGCAAAGTACGGAGCGGCCGTTGTAGGTCTTGCCATGGACAGAGGCATCCCCTCTTCCGTTGAGGAGCGCATGGAACATGCGATAAAAATCAGAGATAACGCCCTGAAAGCAGGAATCAGAAAAAGCGATAT
>JAGBRG010000090.1 GCA_017632495.1 Spirochaetales bacterium | reverse complement strand
AGGAGATGTCCATCTGATTCTCTGTGATAATACGACCCTCACCGCACCAAAAGGAATCGATGTGAGTAATGGTGACAAACTCACTATCTATGATCAGGGCATAACTAACGATCCAATCGGTAAAATTGTTGTTTCTGGAACCTCCGCCGCTGGAATCGCCGGAATAGGTGGTGGAACGAAGGAAAAACCATCAGGCGAAATAATCATCCATGGTGGAAATCTGGATATCAATGTAGGAGAAGATGGTGGAGCCGGAATAGGTGGAAACAGTAATGCTTCCAATGGACCAATAAAGATTCTCGGCGGAATTATCAATGTAGTCGGAGAAGGAGGCTCGGCAGGAATAGGCAGCGGATTTGCCGCAACCCCAGGCCTGATTGAAATCTTCGGCGGAAAGGTCACCGTAACAGGAACAAGTGCTGCAGGAATAGGCGCCGGTCTTACAAGACCTGGTGGAACGATTATAATCGGCGGAGATGCAGAAATAGACGCAGAAGTCGGAGGTAACGAAGCCTCAGCCGGAATCGGTGGCTCAAACGAGAATTACGGAGGAACAATAATAATCTACGGCTGTACGAAGATTACAGCGAAAGGTGGTTTAAGACCCGAGTTTGATTACGGTCCGGAAATCAGAGGTTCGGGAATCGGCGGCGGAAACATAAAAAACGAGAAATTGTACGGAAAGCTGGAATACTCATCTGACAAGGTCAAGATTGAGGTCAGCTCCGATGGTAAGAAGTGGGAAGCTTACGATGGAAAAAAACAAAAGCAGTACATGAGGGTTTTACCTGTCACTGTTGAATGACAAATAATATCCAACAAAGACAAACTGCGGTGGTTTATCTGCCGCAGTTTTATTTTCTTCTCAGAACCCTGCACTCGGCCTGCAGGATTCTTCCCTTCTCAAATCAAGAAAGCTTTGCTATCAAAGCATCTTGCAATATCTGAGAACAGTTGAGCCTTCGCTGGTCTGAGAGTCTGGCAAGCCAAGCAGGCAAAGAAACATTCTTTCTCACTGCCCTTTTATCTGTTGCAGCCCTGTAACTGATTGTATCTGCCTTGATAACAGCAAGGTATTCTCCGCTTTCTCTTTTAATTGAATCCTGATTCGACGGGATGGGGATATCCAGTTTTTCATCTTCTGCCACACAGAGCCATCCGGACAATGCATCCGTTGCCTGATCAATAGCATCGGAAAGGCTTTTTCCTGTAGTGATACAACCCTTTAAATCAGGGAAACTGACATAATATGTCCCGGAATCTTCTTTTATTACTGCTGTAAAAACGTACTTCATTTAATCCCTCACATCTCTTTTCGTATGTAGTTAAGATCGTTCTCATTGAAATCATGGCGCTTCAAAGGAATTGCCTTTCTTTTGGAATCACAATAATAAATATCATGGTTTCTACCCCGTCTTTTTAGAACATACCCGTTTTCTTTTAATTCTTTTATTGCCTGTCTCAAAGGTATCATAACACTTTTTCTCCAATTAATACACAAAAATACACAAAAAGCGCGGGTTTTTACTCCCGCGCTATCTCAATGATTTCATGCATCGAAGTTATATGTCTTCATCATCTTCCTGGCCAGGTCAACGACGTTGTAAAGGCCATAGACGCAGATGATGATTCCGGTAACAACAGGACCAAGACCCAGGGAGTTGGCCATTGCCGTCACAGCCGTTGTAAGGGCAAAGTCAGCCTTGGGGATTTCCACAATCTCCTTGAACCAATCTTCAAAGCTCTTACCCTCTCCTGCTCCGAATCTGTAGTACTCATAAAGCGACATGATGGTTGTGGCAACAAGACCAGCTCCTACGGCTATTGCACAGGCTGCGCTGATCTTTCCCCAGAAGACGACATTGGGTATGCAGGCGTAGACAACACCGGCTACAAGAAGGACTACGGCACGTGTTACCAGAGTCTTAAGATCCTTGTAGAACGCAGGCTGCTGGTTGTAGGGAATGGCTCTGGCCATCTCATCGCCCTTATCGTAGATTGACTTTTCAACCTCGGAAGTGAGCTCTAAAAGTTCGTTGTAGTTCTCTTCAGGCAGAATGCACTTTGCCGTATCCATTACAGCATCCACATCCATGGTTGTCTGAGACACATCAACGGCATAGCAGAAATCCAGATAATCCCTGCCTGATGTCTCATCCAAAGTAAGCTCCACTATCTGGCTACCCTTGTCTCCGGGACCTCTGCTCTGAAGACCGTCTATGCCTTCCTTCAGATCATCATCCAGCTCATCCTTGATGGTTTCAAGCTGAGCGTCTATGACCCTTGATACCCTCGTTCGCATCTCCGAATCTGATATCGAATTCTTGAACGACGGGACGAAACTTGCGTTACATCCGATGAATGCCACAAGAACAATGCCGACGATGATGTCGTTGAAGATAACTTTCTTTCCGACCTGATTTGAGAATAACTTCATATTTACCTCCAGAAGTACCACCCGAAACTGACCCTGCCCCTGAAGGTGGTGTAACAGGGGAAGGTTCCTTTGATGAGAGAATACTCGTCAGAAAACGTTCCTGACGGATCACGGATAGACAGCGCCGGCTCCACGAACAGCCCCGGCCCGAACTCGAACGACCATCCGAAGATGACTTCGTTCAGATTCACAAGATTCTGCAGATCAGGACAGTTGCGGGTAAGCCCGATCTGCAGCATTGAAAGGCCCATGAACGGACCTTTCTCCCAGGGGAAGTAGACAAGCATTATGCCCGCCTCCCCGAAAAACGATGCCTTGCTCACGGAAATGGCAAGCGGAATTCTCAGCTGAAATGATTCGGACACATTCGCCCTGAGGTCGAAGGAAACCTGAAAGCTCCCCTTTCCCAGAAAGATGTCCTGAAAAGATCCCAGATCAGCCGAAAACCCGATCTTGTCTATTGCCCAAAGACAAGGAAGAACAAGCAGAAAAACCAATGCAGTCAGAACAAAACGTCTTGCCATGGAAACCTCACTCAATCACCTTGAAAAGTGCGATTCGGTTGTCCTCTGTAAGGGCGGCAAGATACTGCCCGTTCAGGCAGATTCTACGTATCTGACTATCAAGTGTTGTCTGCCCGATCTGGGCAATCTCATAGCCGGATACCGAGAAGCTGACAAGTTTTTTCGAAGAATCGGCAACGTAAAAATAATTGCCTCCATCCTGAGCGAAATCCACTGCCGCTATGCTGACTGACTTATACTTCAGATAAGGTCCGCTTGAAGGCAACTTGAAAGTTGTGATGTTGGCAGCATCAACTGCCGCAACCGTCTGGTTGTTCAAAAACCTTACCCATTTCGGTGGTGCCGTGCTTTCCTCGCTCTTTGTCGGATAGTAGGGAACACCTGTATCGAGAACTCCATAGGAAACAAACCAGGATGATGACTGATCTGCACAGACCACATGGCTTCCATCAGGCGAAACATCCATATCCTGGGCAACCACGGAGTCTTTTTCTTTGCCAAAAAAACCCCCGATATCAAGGCTGTTGTTTATTTCCTTCAGCACGATATTCTTGCCGTTGTTGTCTCCCAGATAGAGATATCCTTTCCAATTGAATGCCACATCTTTAATGCCTCCTAGAGAAAGGGAACCCTTATACTTACCCTCATGCCTCTGGCCCGCAATGTTCTCAAGGACCCTGCCTGTCTGGTTGAAACGAAGGATTGTGAAGTTGTTTGTTCCTCCTTCATCATCCGCAAAAACGACATACTCGGAATCGGGACGGGAAAAGACCTTGAGTGTCCTTCCGAGCCACTCAAAATTCTGAGCGTCATAGGTCTTCACAACCTGAAGCGACATTGACGAGACCGTGCAGATATAGGCCTTAGCACTGTTTGGAGTGACAAGTAGAAACATATTTGCACCAAGCGCGCTGATCAGGGCATCGCCGTCGATTGTGCTTATGCCCTGAGCGGCATCGGCATTGAGCAAGGTCATCT
>JAGBRG010000089.1 GCA_017632495.1 Spirochaetales bacterium | reverse complement strand
GGTGAATTCTACATGCAGGAAGAGTCCGAGATGATGGACATTCTTGATGTAATGATAGACCAGACTGCAGGTCGTGTACCAATTTTTATGGGAATCGGCGCAATCAGGACATCAAAGTGTGTCAGACTTGCACAGATGGGAATCGAACACGGTGCCAAGGCTGTCTCTGTTTTGCAGCCCATGTTCCTCAAGCCTTCAGAGGATGAGCTTTACACCCACTTTGAGACAATAGCAAAGAACGTCCCGGGCGTTCCGATGCTTCTTTACAACAATCCCGGCCGCACAGGCTACGGCATCCCGCAGACAGTGGTCGAGCGCCTTGCCCATGAGACAGAGAACGTCGTGGGAATGAAGGATTCAAGCGGAGACATCACTCAGACCGAGGAGTTCATCAGACGTAACGCCGATGTGGATTTCAAGGTCATGTGCGGAAAGGACACCCTCATCTATGCAGGACTCTGCGTAGGGGCTGTAGGTGCCGTCTGCTGTATGGCAAACTTCGTGCCTAAGCTCGTGTGCTCAATCTACGATGCCTTCAAGGCCGGAAACCTGAAGGAGTCACTACAGCAGCAGTACAAGCTGAATCCGATCAGACTTCAGATGGACAAGTCAAGCTTCCCCGTTGCAACAAAGGACTATGCAAACCTCATGGGCCTTGAGCTGGGAGCTCCTTATCTTCCGTCCAAGAATTCAACACCGCAGCAGCTTGAGGGCCTTAAGAAGCAGCTTCAGGCGGCAGGTCTTCTCTGAATCCGGTCTAAGGAGGCGCAAATGAGAGTTGTCAAAATAGCTGATCAGGATAATGTAGCCGTAGTCGTTGCTCCTACATCCAAAGGAGATGCAATAGACGGAACATCTCTTCATGTTCTGTGCGACATACCGCAGGGACACAAGGTCGCTCTTGTCGATCTTAAAAAGGGAGATGCTGTTGTAAGATACGGTGTGATTCTGGGTTATGCGCTTGAGGATATCAAGGCAGGCGGATGGGTCAATGAGTTCAATCTGGCTCTTCCCAGCTCTCCTGAAGTCAAGGACCTTGTCGCCGGTTCCAAGGGAAAGGTTCTGACTGACCTTCCTTCCAGAAAGACCTGGATGGGCTATGACAACGGACCCGACCTTCCTGCCGGAAGCAGAAACATGCTGGGAATCATCACATCGGTTCAGTGTGTCGCAGGAGTTGTCCGCAACGCAGCCGACAAGATCAGGCGCGAGATTCTTCCCAATTATCCAAATGTTGATGATGTGGTTCCGATTGTTCATCCGTACGGATGCGGAGTCGCAATCAAGGCAGATGATGCCGATATTCCTATCAGAAGCGTCAGAAACGTTTCCCATCATCCGAACTTCGGAGGTCAGATTCTTGCCGTGGGACTTGGCTGTGAAAAGCTCACCATGGACATGATTCTCAGTCCAGAGGAGAACAATCCGGACAACGTGATTATCCTTCAGGAGTGTAACGGCTATGATGCAATGATCAACAGAATCTGCGAGGCTGCAAAGCGCAAGCTTGAGATTCTGAACAAGAGAAAGAGAGTGGAGCTTCCGCTTTCAAAGCTCAGAATCGGTGCCCAGTGCGGCGGCTCCGACGCCTTCAGCGGAATTTCGGCCAACCCGACCATAGGTTATGCCTTTGACCTTCTTGCCGCAGGCGGAGCAACCGTTCTGTTTTCTGAGGTCACTGAGGTCCGCGACGGAGTTCATCTTCTTGCAGAGCGCTGCAGCAGTGAAAAGACTGTGGAAAAGCTCAAGAAAGAGATTTCCTGGTATGACGAGTATCTTGCCAGACAGCATGTCGACAGAAGCGCCAACCCGGCTCCGGGAAACAAGAAGGGCGGACTGAGCAACATCGTTGAGAAGGCCATGGGCTCGATTGCAAAGAGCGGACATTCTCCGATTGCCGATGTAATAGGTCCCGGAGAGACTCCGACCTGTAACGGTCTGATCTTCGCAGCAACGCCTGCTTCCGACATTGTGTGCGGACCCAGCCAGCTTGCATCAGGCATAGTCATGCAGCTTTTCAGCACAGGACGCGGAACCACATACGGACTTCAGGCTATTCCTGTCTATAAGATCTGCACCCAGCATTCGATGAAGAAGCAGTGGCCTGATCTGTTTGATCTGGATGCCGGCTTTGTCGTCACCGGAGAGAAAACAATCGCCGAGCTTGGAACTGAACTTTACAATCACATTCTGGATGTTGTCAGCGGACAGAAGACATATGCTGAAAAGTACGGCCTTTACAACGACATAATTGTCTTTAATCCTGCACCGATAACGTAATAGTCCAAATAGTAGTTTGAAAGAGTACTTATAAATAGAAACGCCGCGATGTATCATGAATCTGATGGAGGGTGGTATGCCGCTTAAAAGATATGCACAAGTTGGTACTGGCGGAAGAGCCAGAATGTATTATGAGGCCGTAGCTTCAAAGTATTCGGACATTGCCTGCATGGTCGGTTTCTGTGACCAGAGCCAGACAAGAATGAATTATGCCAATTCCCGTCTTGAGGAACTGGGTGCCAAGAAGGTCCCCACATATCTGCCTCATGAGTTCGAGAAGATGATTTCCGAGACAAAGCCGGACATCATCATCGTCACATCCGTTGACCGCACACATGATGATTACATCTGCCGCGCAATGGAAGCCGGATGCGATGTGATTACCGAGAAGCCTCTGACAATTGACGAGCGCAAGGCCCAGAGAATCATCGACACTCAGAAGAAGACAGGACGCCACATCAGAGTAACATTCAACTACCGTTACGCTCCTTACCACACAATGGTACGCAAGCTCATCCGTGACGGAGCAATCGGAACTCCGACATCTGTTCATTTCGAGTGGCTTCTGAACACCGAGCACGGTGCCGATTATTACAGACGCTGGCACCGAAACAAGTACAACAGCGGCGGACTTCTTGTCCACAAGTCAACTCATCACTTTGACCTTGTTAACTTCTGGATCGCCTCAGAGCCTGAGACAGTATTCGGTTTCGGTTCTCTTCAGTTCTACGGAAGAGCAGCAGCCGAAAAGCGCGGAGTGGAGAAGTTCTACTACCGCTGCCACGGAAGTGAAGAAGCCAAGAACGACCCGTTTGCAATTGATCTTGAGAGCAATCCGACCCTCAAGGCCCTGTATCTTGATGCCGAAGCAGACAGCGGCTACATCCGTGACCGCAGCGTCTTCTCAGACGACATCAGCATCGAAGACACAATGAACCTCGTTGTCCGCTACAAGAACGGAGTCCAGATGTCTTACTCCCTTGTCTCAT
>JAGBRG010000088.1 GCA_017632495.1 Spirochaetales bacterium | reverse complement strand
TTTCGGCTATGACAGCGGCAACTCTGTCAACGACGTGGAGCACCTTGAGATTGAAAAGTCTTCTGTCATGCGGAGACGGCTCGGGGTTACCCTGACCTGCCTGCATGTAATGTGTCTCAGGAGTATTGTAGGCGGTGAGAATCTCTATGACACCCTCAACCTTTCGGGCCTCTGAGTCATCGATACTGTTGATGTATGCACTAGCGTGCGGGCTTCTGAGACCAACCATGTGACAGGTATCAGGTGTGACATAGTCCTCTACAAATGCTCTTTCACCTGCAACAAGCTGAGGTCCGTCAATCTTTGCAGCCGGCTTTCCGATGATATCAAGCTCAGGTCTGAATGAAGGAGCGATCTCACTCTTGTAGGAGCCGCCTTTCATCTTCTCAAGGGCTAGCTTCACGGCAAGATAGTAATGCTCATAACCTGCGTCTCTGATGAAGATTCCGCTTAAGGCATCCTTGATCTCTTCCTTGGAAGGATTCGGATTCTTTTCCAAAAGCCATGTCAGAAGAAGGGCCGCAGCAGGTGCGTTGTAAGCACTCTGGACAACACCGGCATCAATCATGGCCTGCTGGACTATTGTCAGATGCTGTGAGTTTCCAAGTCCGTCAGGAGTGCGGATCTCACATCCGTTTACCTCACCTGCAAGAACCAGGTTCGCATAAACCGGAGTTCCGTCAACAAGGACGGTATCGCTTCCGCAGAATCCTTCGCAGTCATCGCTGTCACGAACTGCGAAGTTCCCGTTGATAAGAAGCATGTCCCTGAGGCGCATTGTTGGGTCTATGTCAAAACTTCTGTTTTTTCCGTTGATGATACAGTCAATTCTCATCTTTTACCTCCCTTGACCTTCTTGGCCAGGTCAGAGATGGTTACTGCAAGCAGATAGCGCTTGTACTCAGGACTTCCGAAGATGTCAGACTCAAAGCGAAGGTCCTTGTCTGCTTCAATCATCTTCTTGATATCAGCATCCGAAAGATCCTTCTGGCTCAGATCGTCCGAGATGTCGCAAAGGCTCTTGAGGGCTGTATTCTTTGCAGCAACGCCCACTCTGATTTTGCCTTCGGCTTCTCCTAAAGAGACTGTAAGTACAGCATGACTCTGGACTGTGTTTGCATAGCGCTTTGAGACAACAGATGCCTTCTGAGGAACGCTGACTGATACAATCAGGCAGTCCTTCAGTTCATCATAGTGCTTCAAATAGCAGCAGACGCATCTTTCTGAGACTTCTCCCTTTGCATCCATCAGCTCCAAAACGGCATGCGATGCTATAAGAGTCGGATAGAGATAGGAATCCGTTCTTCTTAAGGCGATGTTGCCTCCGACAGTTGCCATGTTTCTCTTGGTTCTGGAACCCATGAAACGGCAGGCTTCCTTCAGATAGTCAGGGACAAGAGAGCTGTCCAGCATTTCCTGAAAAGTGGTCATAGCCCCTATTCTGATGCATCCGTCTTTTTTTGTTATTCCGTCCAGATCGGCAATGCGGCCGATGCTGATCAGGGTCTTGGCATCAACTGTACTGTTGAGCCTGTTGTCCTCCGTTCCTCCTGCGAGGAAGGCGGACTTTGAGTTCTTCAGTGCGGCAGCTTCCTTTGCACTTGAAGCTATCACCAGTTTCTCAGCCATAAATCCTCCTCTTTTCAAGAAGACCTGCACTTATCTCATTTGCCTTCTTTGCAAGCTCTTCTTCATCGATTCCTACGACACGTCTGTCATCGACAACAACCTGACCGTTGACTATGGTGTACTTTGCGGTATGGTCGCATCCGCAGAAAAGCAGGGCCGCAATCGGGTCGCTGTGGCTTCCGGCATATGCGATACCTGATACATCAAAGCATGCAAGATCCGCAGCCCAGCCTTCCTCAAGGCGTCCTACATTTCCGAAATTGAGCATCTTTGCACCGTTTTCGCTGCCCATCTTAAAGACATCACGGGCGGTCAGGGCCTGAGAGCCGTACTTCACTCTTCCCAGAAGAAGAGCGTTACGCATCTCAGCAAGCATATCCGAGCTGTCATTGGAAGCACTTCCGTCAACAGCGATTCCAACATTGATTCCAAGATCCAGCATCTCGCGGGTTCTGCAGATTCCGGATCCAAGTCTCATATTGGAAGAAGGACAGTGGGCAATATGGCTTCCGGTCTTTGCAAGAGTCTTGAGCTCTTCGTCATTGAACCAGATTCCGTGTGCATAGAAGACATCGCTTCCGATCATCTCGCACTCCTGCATGAGCTCAAGCGGCCTTAGGCCGTACATGGCCTTGCACTGGTTCTCCTCATCGATTGTCTCACACAGATGGGTGTGGATTCTCACACCGTACTTTCTTGCAAGACGGGAGCTTTCCAGCATACACTTTTTGGTCACCGAGAACGGTGAGCACGGAGCAAGGACTATCTTATGCATGGCCATAGGATCCGGGTCATGATAGAGCTTGATTACACGCTCTGAGTCCTCCAAAATCTTTTCCTCGGACTGAACAACGGTGTCAGGCGGAAGACCTCCGTCCTTCTTTGAAAGGCTCATGCTTCCACGTGTGGGAGAAAAACGCATTCCCAGTCTGTCGGCAGCCTTAAACTGAGCTCCGGTAAGATCGTGGCCCTCACAGGACTGCGGGAACACATAGTGGTGGTCCGTAGAGCATGTGCAGCCTGTTTTCAGAAGCTCTGTCATTGCCAGAAGTGATGAGTAGTAAACTGCCTCTTCATCGATATACTTCCAGACCTCATAAAGATAGACGAGCCAGTCGAAAAGCTTTGCATTCTGAACCTGCGGAAGGTTTCTTGTCAGAGTCTGGTAGAAATGATGGTGTGTGTTCACAAAACCGGGAACAACAGCCAGATTAGAGCCGTCTATGACCCTGAAGCCTTCTTCTTTCTGAAGGCCTTTTCCGATCTTGGAGACCTTGCCGTCCTTTATCAGCATATCAACGCCGCTTAAAGCTTCCTTTGCAGGATCTGTCATAAGAGCGTAGATGTTTTTCAATAAGATTCCTTTTTCCTTCATTGGCTCTCCTTATCAACGATTCGGGTGCTGTTTCTAGGAGCAAGTGCGGGACAGTGCTTTCTGCACGGCCCAAACGATGCGACGACGAAACAGCCCCGAGGCATCTTCTATTTTCTAGGAGCGGGTGCTCCGGTCATGCTGTAGCCTTCGTAGGTATCAATGACCTTGTCTTTGGGATGCTTTGCCGCTTCTGTAAGGAAACGTCTTATCATCCTGCGGGTAGCCTCACGTCTGAACTCAGGCATAGCACGCGGGGATATGACCTGGTCGAATCCGTTTACGACTTCTTCAATGATAGCCGGCTCTATCGCCTTACCGATAAGAAGCTTTTCAACATCGCGGCTTCTGTTTGTCTTGGCACCTGTTGCCGTTGCGCTGACTCTGAAATCCTTGACGGTCTTTCCGTCTTTTTCAAACTTGATGGCCTGGCTTACAGTAATCTTGCTTATTGCGTTGGCCTTTCTTGTTCCGACCTTGTGCCAGAAGATGTAGTCAAAATCATCCTCTGAATAGGGCACGATGATCTCTGTGATAAGCTCATCGCTCTTAAGGTCGATTGTTCTGAACTTGACGATGAAGTCAGAAACCAGCTCTTCCCTGTCACCGCGAAGCGAAGAAAGCTTCACACGTGCATCAAGAAGATAAAGCGGGCCCGGAGTGTCGCCCTTAGGCGATGCGTTTGCGATGTTACCGGCAATAGTTGCGCTGTTTCTAAGTCCTATTGCACCCATCCTGGAGGCAGCCTGCCTCAGATGCCACGGACAAAGCGTATTTTCGGCAATCTCGGCACTGGTGCATCCTGCGCCGATGCAGCATTCGCCCTTGTCGTTCACGTAGATCTTTCTCAGTTCGGGAAGGTTTCTGATTATCATCACAGGCTTCTCAAAAACAGGAGTAAGACCTAATGTTCTTTTATGGGAAACCATAAGGTCGCTTCCGCCGGCAAGCGGAATCACATCGACTTTCGCCTTTATCTCAAGGGCTTCCCTGAGGGTCTTAGGCATGTAGCACTTCAGCTCTTCCATATGGCACCTCCCCTCTTTGCTGCAAGATGAATGCTTTCGACAATCAAGTCGTAGCCTGTGCATCTGCAGATGTTTCCGCTGATTCCAAGTCTGATCTCATCATCAGTCGGATCCGGGTTGTTGGAAAGAAGATAATATGCGGCAATGACCATGCCGGGGATGCAGTATCCGCACTGAACAGCTCCGCCGTCTGCGAATGCTTCAATGATTATCTTTCCCTTCTCCGTTGCGGAGACTCCTTCGATTGTCATTATCTCCTGGCCGTCGGCTGCTCCGATCGGGATGATGCAGCTTGTGACCATCTTGTTGTTGAACAGCACGGAGCATGCTCCGCACTCGCCCTCAGAACAGCCTTCCTTGACACCCTTGAGGTCAAAGTCCTCACGAAGGACATCAATCAGACGTCTGAGAGGATCTGTTGTAATCTTCACATCTTTTCCATTCAGTCTGAAACAGATCTTTGTCTCCATCAGCGGACCTCCTCAAGATTTTCTTTCAGGTCTGTGCCGTTCATCATGTAGGTCATCACATCCTCTGTCGGAAGCGGGATGCTGCAGATTCTCT
>JAGBRG010000087.1 GCA_017632495.1 Spirochaetales bacterium | reverse complement strand
TCTTGATTCCGATCATAAGACCCAGGCCGCTAACGCTTTCCACGCCCGGAGCGTTTTTGAATGCGTCAAAGACAAAGGCACTCTTCTTCTTGACTTCCTGAAGAAGCTTGTCATCGATTCTCTTGAGGATGCTTACAGCTGCGGCGCAGCTTACAGGGTTGCCGCCGAATGTGGAGCCGTGGTCTCCGAAGCCCAGAACGTCTTTGCATTTGTCGGAAATCAGCGTAGCTCCCAGAGGAAGACCTCCTGCAAGACCTTTTGCCGTAGAGACTACATCGGGTTTGATGCCGAAGTTCATATAGCTGTAAAGCTCACCTGTTCTTCCGTTTCCGGTCTGAACCTCATCAACAATCATGATAATGTCGTTTTCTTCTGTGATTTTTCTTACGGCCTTTATGTAGGAAGCATCAAGCGGCAGGACTCCGCCTTCGCCTTGGATGCACTCGATCATGACAGCAGCGACGTTGTATTTTTCAATGGCATTCTTAAGTGCATCGATGTCATTTGCAGGAACGCTGACAAAGCCGGGGGTGAGGGGAGTAAAGAGCTCGTGATAATGCTCCTGGCCTGTTGCGGCAAGCGTAGTGAGAGTTCTTCCGTGGAAGCTGTTTTCAAGTGTGATGATTGTATGTCTTTCTTTACCATATTTGTCGGAGGCATATTTTCTTCCGACCTTGATGGCGCACTCGTTGGCTTCGGCTCCGGAGTTGGAGAAAAAGACCTTGCTCATGCCCGTTTTCTCGCAGAGAAGTTTTGCAAGCTCTACGCACGGCTGGGTGTAATAGAGGTTTGACATGTGCTGGACCTTGGAGATCTGCTCGGTTACGGCTTTCTGCCAGATTTCATCCGCAACGCCGAACGATGTGACACCTATTCCGCTTCCCATGTCGATGTATTCTTTTCCACAGGGGTCTTTGACCACAGAGCCTTTTCCGCTGACTATCTCAACAGGAAAGCGCTTATAAGTTCCGGCAACGTATGTCTTATCCAGTTCTTTCGTATCCATGTTATTCCCCCTTAATTAGTGTTCCGGCACCTTCATTGGTTAAGAGCTCCATCAGAATCGAGTGAGGAACTCTTCCGTCCATGATTACCACGTTCTTCACACCTGCTTTGATGGCAGTGACGCAGCACTGGACCTTGGGAATCATGCCGGCAGAGATTACGCCGCTTGCAAAGAGTTTGTCTGTCTCCGCGAGACTGATTTCAGGAATCAGAGTCGACGGGTCGTCCTTGTCCTTGAGTATTCCGGCTATATCCGTCATAAGGATGAATCTTTCTGCTTCCAATGCTCCTGCTATGTGGGCGGCTGCGGTATCGGCGTTGATGTTGTAGGCATTGCCTTCTGCATCACATCCTAAGGTTGAGATTACAGGGATGTAGCCTTTTTCAAGGATATCGGTGACCGCAGCTATGTTGATCTTGGTCACTTCTCCCACATAGCCGAACTTTTCGTCCTTCATCTTGGCCTGGATGAGATTTCCGTCCATTCCGCAAAGACCTATGGCTTTTCCGCCGCGCTTTTCAAGCATGGTGACAAGGGTCTTGTTGACCTTTCCTGCCAGGACCATCTGAACTATGTCCACCGTCTCCTTGTCAGTGACTCTGAGCCCGTCGACAAAGGTGGGCTTCTTTCCCAGTTTATCCATCATGCTTGTGATTTCAGGTCCGCCACCGTGAACGAGAACAACCTTCACTCCGATGAGCCATAGAAGGACGATATCGTCCATGACCTGCTGTTTCAGATCCGGATTTATCATGGCGTTTCCGCCGTATTTAACAACGACGGTCTTTCCTACATATCTTTTGATGTATGGAAGCGCCTGGGTCAGAACCTCGGCCCTTTCAGCATTGGAAAAACTCTTCATGTTCTGTAGTCTCCGTTAATCTTTACGTAGTCATAGGTCAGGTCGCATCCCCATGCGGTGGCCTCTTGTTTTCCGCTGTTGAGGTCAACCAGGATGTCTATCTCTTTTTCAAGAAGAACCTGTTTTGCCTTTTCTTCTGAAAAGTCAATTCCGGCTCCGTTCTTACAGACTTCCACTGTTCCCTTCGAGCTCTTGAATGCGACATCGATCTTGTTCACATCCACAGAAGCTCCGCTATAGCCTATTGCACAAAGCACTCGGCCCCAGTTGGCGTCGGCTCCGAACATTGCTGCCTTGAGAAGGCTTGAGCAGATGATGCTCTTGGCCACGGTCTTTGCTGTGTTCTTGTCACTGGCTCCGCTGACTGTGCACTCCAGAAGTTTTGTGGCTCCTTCGCCGTCGCCTGCAATCATTCTGCAGAGGCTGACTGTAATGGTGTTCAGAGCCTTCATGAAGGCCTGAAAATCCTCGCCATCGTCTGTGATGGGGCTGTTTCCTGCCATGCCGTTTGCAAGAACCGTTACCATGTCGTTTGTGGAGGTGTCTCCGTCAACGCTCACCATGTTGAATGTGTTGGCAATGTCCGTCGAGAGGGCTTTCTGAAGCATCTCAGGAGAGATTGCAACGTCTGTTGTGATGAACACAAGCATGGTGGCCATATTGGGATGGATCATTCCGCTTCCCTTGGCCATGCCTCCGATTGTGCAATCCTTGCCTCCGACTGAGAAAGAGACTGCAACTTCCTTCTTGAAGGTGTCGGTAGTCATGATTCCTTCGGCAGCAGCTTCGTTTCCGTCTTTTGACAGCCCCGAAACCAGAAGGGGAATGCCTGCTTTGATCGGCTCTATGTTCAGCTTCTGTCCGATTACTCCTGTGGAAGCCACAACAACATCATGAGAATCAATGCCAAGTGCATCTGAAACCAAAGAGCACATTTTCTTTGCAATCTCAACTCCGTCCGAGTTACAGGTGTTGGCGTTTCCGCTGTTGCAGATTACCGCCTGGGCATAGCCGTCGGAAATGTTTTCCTTGGTGACTGAAAGCGGGGCGCCCTTCACAAGGTTTGTAGTGTACACAGCTGCACACGAAGCATTCTTTTCAGAGAAGATCAGAGCAAGGTCTTTCTTTGTTCTGCTTGCTCTGATTCCGCAGTGGATTCCGCTGGCTTTAAAACCTTTTGCGGCACAGACGCCGCCTTGAACTAATGTCATGTTCAGCCTCCGATATTAAGACCTGTGGTCTGGTCTGTTTTCAGAACCAGATTCATGTTCTGAATCGCGGCTCCCGAAGCACCCTTTCCAAGGTTGTCAAACGATGATATTAAAAGGATTCTGTCCTCATTTCCGAACACGCTGATTGCCATGTCATCACGACCCGAATAAAGACCGGCAGACATGAATCCGCTCTGGTCGGCGTTTTCTACATAATTGACAACAGGTCCCTGATAATAATTCTTATATGCATTTTTTATATCTTCAATTGTGCCATGGGCCATTGTTTTAAAGATTGGCACTGTCACCTGCATTCCTGCATAGTAGGGAGCTACAATAGGACAGAACACCGGGTCTTTAGTTATTTTGCAGACCTTGGCCATCTCAGGAAGATGCTTGTGGTTTTGCATAAGTCCGTACTGCCTGGGGGCATTCAGAAGAGCCTGCCGTCCTTCGTCTTCATACTGGGCGATCATCTTCTTTCCGCCTCCGGAGTAGCCTGTGAGGGAAAAGCAGGTAAGGCTTATGTCCTTGTCTAGAATTCCGCATTCTACCAAAGGTGCTACCAGTGAGATGAAGCCGCTTGCATGGCAACCCGGGTTTGCGATTCTCTTGGAAACGGCAATCTTCTCCTTGAGATTTCCGATTTCCGCAAAGCCGTAGGTCCATCCTTCCTGCGTCCTGTGGGCTGTGGAAGTGTCGATGATGCAGACATCGGGGTTCTGAACCATGGAAACCGCTTCACGGGCAGCATCATCAGGAAGGCAGAGAAACACAATATCACAGCTGTTTATCATATCGCTTCTTGCGTTGTTGTCCTTTCTGAGTTCTTCTGAGAGGCTCATGAGCTTTATATCAGATCTTTCAGAAAGTCTCTGGGCAATCCTGAGTCCTGTTGTTCCTGCGC
>JAGBRG010000086.1 GCA_017632495.1 Spirochaetales bacterium | reverse complement strand
TCTTTGCCGGAGCCATCATGAGCTGGGTCACACTGATTACAGAGCTTTCATCATCCATGCTTCTGTATTCATTCAAGACACAGACTTTGAACATCGCAGTCTACAAGGCTGTTGCAAACGCAACTGACGGAAGAGCCTGTGCACTTGCCACAATCGTATCACTGTTCACCGTCCTCTCACTTATTCTCTTCAACAGAGTTTCAAAGGACGGAGAGATCATGATGTAAGAACCGGTATTTCCGGTAACGAATACCCCCAAAAAGAAAGCTCCCTCGATTCCGAAGGAGCTTTCTTTTTTTGCTTTGATTGGAGAATTACTTCTCTGCCTCAAAAGCTGAAGGAGCAGCGGCTACGCCCTTCTTCCACTCAATAGCATTGACGAGATAGAAGGTGATGACGCTGACCAGACATCCGAATACGACAGGCATCAGATAAGAAGTGATCTTGACGCCCTTTGTGCTGAGAATCTGCCAGAAGATGAATCCGACTGTACCGGTGATGATTGAGATCAGACCGGAATTCTTTGTGGCACGTGTCACAACAAGGCCAAGGCCATATGCTGCGAACGGACCTGCACATCTGATTCCGAATGCGAATGTATTCATGGTTGTGATAGGAATTGATGCGAATGAGATGACCATTGCAACTGCACAGCAGATGACGTTGCACCATCTTGTTGCCCAGACTTCCTTCATTCCGTCCAGGTCCTTGTTGACGTACGGCTTGTAAAGGTCGTTGATGATCATTGTGGACATACAGAGCAGGTTGGAGTCAGCTGAAGACATTGTAGCTGAGATGATAGCTGCTGAGATGATACCAGTAATCAGTGTCGGTGCATAAGCCTGTGTGACGGCCATCATTGCGTTTGAACCGTTTGCAAGGAGGTTAGGAATGCTGTCCTTCATTGCAAGAGCTGCAAGACCGAGCAGTGTCGGGAATGCTGCCATTGCTGCCATGAGAACTGCTGAAACCAGAGAAGCTGTCTTGGCTGTCTTCTCGTCCTTGGCTGTCTCGAATCTTGAAACCATCTCAGGACCTGAAAGGAAGGTGCAGAAATAGTTGAAGATGTAACCGATGATGTAGGCCCAACCGATCTTTGTGAAGCTTGTCTGACCTGCAGGAAGCTTAGCATTGATTGCTGCCCATCCGCCGCATGCACTGATGACGATCGGGGTAGCGATTGCAAGGCCGACCAGGATGATAAGGAACTGAACCATATCGGAAATCTGGTCTGCGATCATTCCACCGAATGTGGTGTACAGAATGATGACGATACCTGCGATGATCATGCAGAGCTTGACGTTCATTCCTGTGAGTGTTGCTACGACAGAACCGGAAGCTGCAACCTGTGAAGAGGTGAGACAGAACAGTGCAAGGCAGTTGAGAACTGCGGTGAAGCCTGCGCTGAACTTTCCGAAACGTCTTCCGACGACCTCAGGAATTGTGACGGCCATGGTCTTTCTGATTTTCGGAGCGAAGTAAGCAAGCGGGATCATTGCAATTGAAGCTGCAAGGACGTACCACATTGCACTCATTCCCCATGAGCCGAAAGCCTTCTGTGCCAGACCTGTGGTACAACCACCACCGATGTTGTTTGCCGACAGTGAGAATGCGACCATGAAGATACCCATTCTTCTTCCTGCGAGCATGTAGTCTTCAGCACCCTTGATCTTGAGTTTGCCCACGATGTAACCGACGATGAGCATACCTACGAGGTAGCCGATCACGATTATGAGAGCACTTGTGTTGACAACCATTTTTTTCCTCCTCTAGAAAGTATGATTTTCATTCTTATAGTAATGCGTGTGAAAAATTTTTTAAACTGGAAAATGAATAAAAGTTGAATATTCAGTCAAAATAGCACAAAAACATGATATTCTTTACATATGAACAATGAGTTTGATGCAATCGTGAAGGAAATCAAACAGAAAAGCTCCTGGTATGAGGTCTGCCCGTTCTACGCTGACAGCATGGGAAACGTCAGCCCATCGGGAGTGTGCATCTACCTAAATGACGTCACTTTTTACTGCAAGGGTCCGGGCTTTGAAACAAGCTTCATGGCCTTGGATGTCCTTTACACAGACAAGGTACTGAAATCCCATGTCATGGAGTACCTTGAGGGTAAGAGAAAGGCCGTAAAGCGTGCCAATGTATTTGCATCTTTGGGAAAAGAGACATTGACAAGTCTTGAGCTGGAAGGCAAACGCTTTGTATTCATCAAATTCAACGATTTGCAGTTCAAACAGCTACTCAGCATTGCTCAGGCAAAACAGAAGTATAGCAAAACGGTAGCAGATCGGAACTAGTATAACAAAAACGTTATTTAAACGTGTCTGGAATGCGTTTTTTCTTGCGGCCTGGCAGTCTATATAGTAAAATTCTAACCAGTTATATATGAGTATATAATTACACATTAAAAGGAGTGTAAAATGAAAAAATTACTTGCTTTTTTCCTTATTGCAATGGTTGCATTCGCAGCATT
>JAGBRG010000085.1 GCA_017632495.1 Spirochaetales bacterium | reverse complement strand
GTCTCCTCATATCGGCCTTTGTCATAGTTCTGCTGAGGATTTGAACATGAGATAAGAAGAATGAAGGAAAGTAATAAAACAAAAAGGGGGAATGCAGGCCTGAATCTACTTTCCATTGCAATTCCCCCTATTTAAAAACAAAGAAGGTCCTCCATAAGCCGAGTTCTGTTTATGCAATCATCTATCTGGTACTGACGTCTCCGTCAGTCTCTAGCAGCCTACCCGCATGTATAGGACGGACAATCCACATGCTTCTTGGCCTTGCTCCTGATGAGGTTTACCATGCGGAACGCATTACTGCCTTCCCGGTGGGCTCTTACCCCGCCATTTCAACCTTACCTGCAAACAGGCGGTATATTTTCTGTTGCACTTTCTGTAGCCTTACGGCTCCCGGGTGTTACCCGGCATCATGTCCTGTGGAGCTCGGACTTTCCTCTCCGGCTAAAAGCCGAAGCGATTGCTTGTCGAACCTTCAATTATCAAAATCAAATCGAATCGAGGTCACCGAAATCGCCGGAACTGATGAAATCATCGTTTTCAGCGTTCTCATCCTCAATCTCATCCTCATCCTCTGCGGTGAAGAGGTTGTCGAAGTGCTGATCCTCAGCGCTCTCCTCATAATAGAGAACACGGCTGCAGTACGGGCAGAAGTGGATGTCATCCTCTTCCCTGATGCCTTCGCTCTCCATTGTTGTGGATCTTCTGACATCATTGACGAACTGTGCCGGAAGTGTCATATGACAGCCTTCGCAGACGATTCCGTGGATAGGAACAATTCCAAGGCCGCCCTTGTTGCGGATAATTCTCTCGAACTTGAACAGAAGGTTCTGGTCAAAGTCCTTTGCAAGCTCATCCTTCTCAGCGATGATCTGATCAAGAACAGCCTGCTTTTCTGCAACCAGCTGATCCTTGACCTTGGTCTCCTCTTCGACCTCTTCGGTCTGCTGAGCCATGATCTCTTCCTGTATTGAAAGCTTTGCATTCAGCTCATCATAGAACTTCTCTTTGGCGATAAGTCCCTTTCTGAGTGTCTGCTCAGCGTTCTTGGCTTCTTCGATCTCTTTCTGCAGAGTCTCGAACTCTCTGGCCTGAGTGATGGTTTCCATCATCTTCTCGCAGGTCTCGCGCTTGACACCGGCTTCATCAAGTCTGATGCGCAGGGTCTTGAGCTCTTCCTTGACCTTCTCACTCTTCTCATGCAGTTCGAGATATGTGATCTTGGTCTTCTGCAGAACAGCTTCCTTGTCGGCAAGAGCCATCGGGATCTCTTTGATTTCATCCTCGACCTTGAACATCTTGGCCAAGACAACCTGAAGCTTACTCAGTGTGTTATAGATTTCTTTCATCTAAAGCCTCACTCCTACTTTCTATCGTACTCAGACATAATCCTTGAGTTTCTTGGCACGCTTCGGATGTCTCAATCTTCTGAGTGCCTTAGCCTCAATCTGTCTGATTCTCTCACGGGTTACTTCAAAATACAACCCAACTTCTTCCAGTGTCAATGAGTATCCGTCTTCAAGACCGAAACGCATCTTAAGTACTTCCTGCTCTCTGGGAGGAAGTGTTGCAAGAACCTCACGCAGCTGCTCCTGAAGAAGAGCAAAAGACGTCTGTGTGGCCGGATTCTCAACTTCCTTATCCTCGATGAAATCGGAAAGAAGTGAATCTTCCTCTTCTCCGACAGGTGTCTCAAGGCTGATAGGCTCACGTGCGACGTTCTTGACCGTCTTGACCTTGCTTTCAGGCCAGCCGAGCTTCTGGGCAATCTCCTCATCGGTCGGCTCTCTGCCCAGAGTCTGCATCAGCATTCTGGACTCTCTGACGACCTTGTTGATCTGCTCAATCATGTGTACCGGGACTCTGATTGTTCTTGCCTGGTCGCTGATACTTCTTGTGATGGCCTGTCTGATCCACCATGTGGCATAGGTCGAGAACTTATAGCCCTTTCTGTATTCGAACTTCTCAACGGCTTTGATAAGGCCGATGTTTCCTTCCTGAATCAGATCGAAGAAATGAAGTCCTCTGTTTGTGTATTTCTTGGCAATTGAGACGACAAGTCTGAGGTTTGCCTGAATCAGGCGGTCCTTAGCAGTCTTGAGCATCTTCATGCCACGCTTTATCTCAAGAGCCTGTGCAAGAATCACATCACAGCTGTCCTCGAACTCAAACTCAATCTTTCTGAGGCTTCTGACAGCCGTCTGATACTGAGAGATCAGGTCCTTGATGTCTTCAAGCGGCATTCCGAGCCTTGACTCAACGGCAAAGCGCTTGTTTGCCGTGACAAGGTCTCTGGAAAGCTGTCTAACATCCTTATCGTTGGAAACCTGAAGCTTTGACTCAAGAATTGTCTTGCTGTTCTTAAGCTCATTGATGCTATGCTCAGCGGAAGTGAATCTGTCTGTGAACATAGTGATTTCCTCAGGCTGAATCTCAATCTGGGAAAGCTTTTTGAGAAGCTGGTTCTTCTTTTTGACAAGCTCATCATTGTGAAGAACCTCTTCACCTGATGCAAACTTGTTCTGCTTAAGCTCGTTGTAGTTCTTAAGTGCGCTCTGACATTCCTTGAGGCCTTCTCTGTAGAAGGAGGCGTAACGCTTCTGCTCAGTAATCAGTTCCTTCTGATCCTTGGCATTGTAGTCCTCGGCTTCCTCATATTTGGTGTTGAGCTTCTCAAGAATCTGGGTAAAGCATGTGATCATGATTCCTGACTGCTGAATCACGTTCTTTATGATCAGAGCACCCTCTTCCATCTGCTTTGAAAGTTCAACCTCTTCATCTGCTGTAAGAAGAGTCTCACGGCCGATTTCGCGAAGATAAAGTCTTATAGGATCATCTGAGCTTGTCTCGCCCTTGTCAGTTCCAAGAATATTGGGTCTGTTTCTGACAACCTGCTCAACATCCTCGTCGATATTGGAAATGCCTTCTGAAACAGAACCGTCAGAGTAGTTTTCACGGATGAAGCTCTTTGTATAGGAGTCCCTCTCATCAAGGTTGTCCTCATCCTCTTCTTCCTCATCCTCGTCCTCGGACTCTTCTTCCTCAACCTTTGAAAGCTCGGCATCAGTGGGTTCATCGATGAGGTCGATGGAATCACCCTCATCTTCCTCTTCCATGAGAAGATCATCATCCTCTTCGCCTTCTTCCTCCATGCCCTCGATCTCATCGGAGGAAGGTTCCTCGATGAAGTCTGAGTCATCTGATTCGTTTTCTTCGGCAATCAGGCCGAGCTTGGAAAGCTCTTCTTTGAAGAATGCGATGTCCTCATCAGAATCAACATGCTCACTGAGAAGATAGTCCTTGAGGTCCATCAGCGTGAATTTGTTTTCATTCTGAGCTGAGAAAATCAGCTTCTGCAGTATTTCATTCCTGTTCTCTTCTGTCATCAGTCAATCCTTGGTTTCCCTTTCGCCCTTGAGTTCCTCAATCTCTCTGTCCAGTGACATCTTCATCTGAAGCAGATTCGAGAACTCCTGTTCATCTGCAATATCAACCTCTCCCCCGTTCAGCATCCTCTGTATGTTCGCCCTTCTCTGTTCAAGCTGAGCCAGTCTTATCTGGAATACCGCATCGTCGAGCGTCTTGTCGACATTCATGCGCTCATACATTTTGCTTGTGAAGGCACTTACAGCAAGATTTCTTAGTTCCGGATCATCTATCATCTGAATAACAAGATCGTCAGTTCTGATTTCCGAGCGCGTCGCATCCTCTAAAACCGTGTACAGCTTGATTGCCGAAGGGTCACTGAGATGACTTAGCTTGACCTTGTTTCTGAACTGACTGAATCTGTTTCTGTTCCTCAGGAGAATCAGCATTGCGGTGAGCTCTGTTGACGTATTCAGCGGGTTGTACTCTGTCTTTGACTGCGGAATATCTTCTTCAATTTCCGCCTCTTTTCCGCTCTGTCTCTGATAATCGCTCAGAATCTGATCCTCCGATACCCGGAGAACGTTTGAAAGATATTTTATATACCCTTGACGCTCAATTTCCGATCTTGTTGCGTCAAGATAAGGTTTAACCTCCTTGAATACAGATGATTTCCCTTTGGGCTGCCGTATATCATACAATTTTAGGGCCGAAGATACAAGATAAGAAAAGCCTGGAATTGAATTTACACAGCTCTTCTGCAAGGCTTCGGCACCCTGTTCCTCCAGCATCTGGGAAGCATCCTTCGCACCTTCAAGGTTCATGACGAAATTGGACAGTTCATTGCTCTGTGCAAGAAGAAGAGCTGTCTTAGTCGCCTTCTGGCCTGCAGCATCCGAATCAAAGAGCAGGTATATTCTGTCGCAATATCTTTTGATGAGCTTTATATGCTCTGGAGTAAGTGCTGTTCCGCATGTTGCGCAGGAGTAATCAAGACCTGCCTGATGAAGAGAAATAACATCGAAATTACCCTCGCAGATAATTACCTGCTTCTTCCCCTTCATGGCAGGAATGCTCTCATAGAACCCAAACAGCACGTTTCTCTTGCTGTAAAGAGAGGTTTCAGGTGAGTTCTTGTATTTGGGAGCACCTTCGTATCCTGACATGTCTCTTCCGCTGAAAGCCACACAGTTTCCCTGCCAGGACCTTATCGGGAACATGATTCTGTCACGGAAAAAAGCCTTCTCCAGGTTGTCTTTGGCAAAAAGACCTGATTCGGCGAGAAGTTCATCGGAATAGTTTTGCTTCTTAAGGACGCTGTGCATCCAATCCGACTGAGGAGGAACAAAGCCCAAAAGGAACTTTTCGCATGTCTCTGCAGAAATTCCGCGCTTTTCAATGTAAGCTCGTGCTTTTTCAGAAGCGGGACTTCTCAGAAGATACTGATGAAGGTATTTGGCAAGTCTGTCATAAAGATCTGCCATGGCCTTTTTTCTATCAAGAGCCTTCTTTTCCTGCTCGGACTCCTCCTTAAGCTCTACTCCTGCCTTCTTTGCCAGAATCTCAACAGCCTCGGGGAAATCGACATGCTCAATATCCATTATGAAGTTGAAAAGTCCCCCGCCCTTACCGCATGCGAAGCATTTGTAAAAGCCTCCGTTGGCACCGTTGTTGTCAACAACAGTAAAAGATGGATTCTTATCGTTGTGGAAAGGACAAAGACCCCAGTATCTGTCCCCTTTGCGTGTAAGACGCACATAGGGAGAGACTACTTCGCTCATAGAGAGCCGGGACTTTATGTTTTCCAAAACAGCTTCAGAATAGATTGCCATTTTTGCCTACAGAATCATCACAGGATCGTTTCCGACGCGCTGTTTCAGTTTAGCTTCAATTTCTTTCTTTGTATAGAGTTTCCCCTTTCCGATCCCGGGGCATGACTTGGATTCTTCATCCCATGAGGACTTATCTTCAACAACGTTTTCCCAAAACGGATAGGTCTGACACTGAATGGGCCTATAAGGATATACCTTACAGCCACCTTCCTGGAGGAAAATACAGTCATAGTTTTCCTTTTCAAGGAGGCTTATCATCTTGAAAGCTCCCATATCGATAGTCCGGCAATAGGTGTCAATGAAACTCTGCCTGTCCATCGAAAGTCCTTCACTGAGACGCTTTAAATCATTTTCGCTTAGAAAAACATAACCGGGTTCGGAACTGCAGCAGTAGTTGCACCCCTGACATTCGAAATTAAGTCCCTTTTCGTAAAAACAGTTTCCCATTCGAACCTTTTCCCGTAATAGAAAAACAAGGTCTCCCTCTTTCGAAGAAGACCGTTGCGAAGTGGAGAGAGAAGGATTCGGACCTTCGAAGGCTGAGCCAACAGATTTACAGTCTGCCCCCTTTGACCGCTCGGGAACCTCTCCATTATTTAGCCACCTGTCGGATTCGAACTGACGACCCCGAGATTACAAGTCACGTGCTCTGGCCAACTGAGCTAAGGTGGCAAATGTCATAGCGACAGAAAGCAATTTACAAAAGATTCGCAACTTTTGCAAGTACTTTCTGCCGTTATTTTGACATCAGATATTTAAATCAGTAGGTTCCCAGATTACCGGATGAACCACCGCTGATATCTGAACCGAACTCATAGTCCTTACCTGGAAGAACTGCGTTGAGGAAGATTCCGACGATCGATGCGATTGCAAGTGCTGTGAGAGTGATGTGAGCAGAACCGATTGTGAATGTGATTCCGTCAGTGAAACCAAGTCCGCAGACAAGGATTGTTGCACCGATAATGAGGTTTCTTGAATTTGAGAAGTCTACTCTGTTCTCAACTATGTTTCTGACTCCGATTGCCGAGATCATACCGTAGAGGATGAATGAGATTCCTCCGATGATTGCTGTGGGCATGGAGTTGATAAGGGCTGCGAATGCAGGTGAGAAGGACAGGACAATTGCATAGACTGCTGCAAGTCTGACCACTCTCGGATCATAAACCTTGGAAAGGACCAGAACACCGGTGTTCTCGCCGTATGTTGTGTTTGCAGGACCTCCGAAGAGAGCTGAAAGTGATGTTGCAAGACCGTCTCCGATGAGGGTTCTGTTAAGACCCGGATCCTCGATGAAGTTCTCGCCTACTGTTGCTGAGATGGCTGAGATGTCACCGATGTGCTCCATCATGGATGCGATTGCAATCGGAGCCATG